>DATJJL010000219.1:0-5774 GCA_035492155.1 Ramlibacter sp.
CCGAACACGTCGGGATGGCACGCTCGCGCGGTACGCCCGCAGCGAGTCGCACCTCGGCGAACTGTTCCACCTGATGATCGAGAGCGTGCGCGACTACGCGATCTTCATGCTCGACGAGAACGGCGTCGTCACCAGCTGGAACAGCGGCGCCCGAGCGATCAACGGCTACGAGGCGCACGAGATCATCGGCAAGCCGCTCTCGACGTTCTATACGCCGCAGGACCGCGCCGAGGGCAAGCCGCAGGCCGAGCTCGAAGCGGCGCGCCTGTTCGGCCGCGTCGAGAACGAAGGCTGGAGCGTGCGCAAGGACGGCACGGCCTACTGGGTCAACGCGATCGTCACCGCCATCCGCGCCGAAGACGGCAAGCTGCTGGGTTTCGCCAAGGTGACGCGAGACATGACCGACCGCAGGCGGCTGGAAGAGCTCGAGCGCTCGAGCAGGCGCATGAACGAATTCCTCGCGATGCTTGCGCACGAGCTGCGCAACCCGCTCGCGCCGATCCGCAACTCCGTCACCGTCATGCAGCTCGAAGAGCTGCCGACGCCTGTGATGCGCAACGCGCGCGATGTCATCGACCGGCAGCTCACCCATGTGACTCGGTTGGTGGACGATCTCCTGGACATCGGCCGCCTTTCCACGGGAAAGGTGAAGCTTCGGCCCGAGACCGTGCGTGTCGGCGAAGTCGTCTCGCGCAGCGTGGAGGCCGCCAAGCCGCTCATGGAATCGCGGCGGCACCAGTTTTCCATCGAGCAGCCGAGCCAGCCGGTTTACGTCAACGCCGACCCGACGCGGCTCGCGCAGATCCTGCAGAACTTGCTGGTGAACGCCGCGAAGTACACGCCGGATGGCGGGCGCATCGTGCTCAAGGTCGAATCGGCGGGCGGCTTCGCCACCATGACCATCAGCGACACCGGACGCGGCATCGCGAAGGACGATCTCGAATCAATCTTCGAGCTGTTCCGCCAGGCGCATGGGGGCCCCGGCTCCGAGAGCGGGCTTGGCATCGGCCTCACGCTCGCGCGCTCATTGACGCAGATGCACGGCGGCACACTCGAGGCGCAAAGCCCGGGGCTGGGCCTGGGGAGCACATTCACCGTGCGCCTTCCCGCAGTGGAGGCGGCGAGCAGTGAGCCGACGCAGCCGGATGCGAAGGAATCGGAAAGCCGCCGCGTGCTCATCGTCGACGACAACCGCGATTCGGCCGACACCGCGACCGCGATTCTTCGCCTGCTCGGCAACGAAGTGGAATGCGCCTACTCAGGTTCCGGTGCGGTCGAATTGGCGGGGCACTACCGTCCCAACGTGCTTCTGCTCGACATCGCCATGCCGGACATGGATGGCTTCGAGACCTTGAAGCGCGTTCGCGCCATTCCCGGCTTGCAGCACGTCTTCGCGATCGCGATGACCGGCTACGGCACCCAGCAGGACAAGGAGCGCACGATCAGCGCCGGCTTCGACGCGCACCTCACGAAGCCCGTCGAGCTCGATGCGCTCGTGCAACTTCTCAATCAGGCACGCGAACGCGCCGGGCTCTCCGGCGCGCACGCGTGACGCTGCGCCTGCTTACTGCCGCGGCTCGCCTCGTTCGTTGACTGTGATCGTCCGGCCGGGAGCCGCACTGGTCTGCACGTGGTGTTCCACGCCGCGCCACACATAGGCGACGTCGTAATACGCGGGTGTCGTGTTGGCCACGTTTTCGCAGCGCTGCACATCACGATCGACAACGCGCGAGCCGCCGGCGCCCTGGTTCGCGACATTCGAGCCGACCACCGCACCGGCGACGGCGCCGCCTGCAGTCGCGAGGTCCTTGCCCGAACCGCCGCCGACCTGGTGGCCGAGGATGCCGCCGACGAGACCGCCGATGATCGCGCCGCCGACATTGGGCTCGTTGCGCGGCACGGCTTCGGTTACCTGCTGGCGCTCGACCCAGCAGCGCTGGTTGGGCGGGCCGACGACCGCGTGCACGGACGTGACGGGCACTTCGTACACGGCCTCCTGCGGCCGGCGATGCCATTCGTATGCCGGCTCGATGGCCGTGACGGGCGGCGGCAGCTCTTCATAGCGGCGGCGATTGTCCGCGGGGCGAATGGATGAGATCTGGTTGTTCAGGCCCACTTCGCGCAGCGACGGATAACTGCCGCGCCGAAGCACGACGCATCGGCCTTCGAAGCGTTCATGCTCGCAGACCAGCCAGCGGCCACGCTCGACGATGATCGACGATGCGCGGTCGTTGAAGCCCGAGCGGTCGAGATTCCCGACCCGGTCGTTCACCGTCATCGACCGGCCCCGGAAATTTTCGCCTTCGTACATCGTGATTTGCGCGGCGGCATGTCCTGCCGCCGCAAGCGCGGTGATCGCCAGTACGGCTTGCACGCTTTTCTTCATTGCTTGCTCCTGTCGTTGTTGGGCTATGCATCCAACGGGCGAGCAATCATGCCTGCCGACATGCGGCGGTAAGGTCCAGGTGAAGAACTGTTACGCGATGCTGCTCAGCACGAGCTAAACGAAGAGCTGCTTGTGTTCTTCGCGCAGGAGGTTCTTTTGCACCTTGCCCATCGTGTTGCGCGGCAGCTGCTGCGCGACGAAGCACTTCTTCGGGATCTTGAAGTTCGCCAGCTGCGACTTCAGCTTCGCGATGATCGCCTCGCCTTCGACGTGTGCGCCGAGCTTCGCGATGACGATGGCCACGCCCACTTCGCCGAAATCCGGGTGCGGCACGCCGACCACCGCGCTTTCCGCGACGCCGGGCATCTCGTTGATGTAGCCCTCGATCTCCGCCGGGTACACGTTGTATCCGCCGCTGATGATGAGGTCCTTGCTGCGGCCCACGATGGTGACGTAGCCGCGTTCGTCGATCTTGCCGACGTCGCCTGTCTTGAACCAGCCGTCGCTCGTGAACTCCTCGGCCGTTTTTTCAGGCATGCGCCAGTAGCCCTTGAAGATGTTCGGGCCCTTGACCTGGATGCCGCCGATTTCTCCGGCGCGCACCGCATTGCCCTGTTCGTCCCGCACGCGCACGCCCACGCCCGGCAGCGGAAAGCCCACCGTGCCGCCGCGACGCTCGCCGTCATACGGGTTCGACGTGAGCATGACCGTTTCGCTCATGCCGTAGCGCTCAAGAATGGTGTGGCCCGTGCGCTCCTGCCATTCGGTGAAGGTCTCGACCAGAAGCGGTGCCGAACCGGAGATGAAAAGGCGCATGTTCTTCACCGCAGCACGCGTGAGCGTCGGCTCGGCCAGCATGCGCACATACAGCGTGGGCACGCCCATGAACATGGTCGCGCGCGGCATCGCTTCGATCACGAGCTTCGGGTCGAACTTCGCGAGCCAGATCATCTTGCTGCCGTTCAAGAGCGCGCCGTGGATCGCGACGAACAAACCGTGCACATGGAAAATCGGCAGTGCGTGGATCAGCACGTCGCCCCCCTGCTGCGGAGTTCGCCAATGCCAGTAGTCCTTGAGCACCATCGCGTTGGACAGCAGGTTGCCGTGCGTGAGCATCGCGCCCTTGCTGCGGCCCGTCGTGCCGCTGGTGTAGAGGATCGCGGCAATGTCGCCCTCTTCACTTTCGGCGATGTCGTGCACGTCGCTGTGGTGCATCGCGCGCTCGAGCAGCGAACCGGTGCGATCGTCGTCCAGTGTGAACACATGCTGCGTGCCCGCCTTGAAAGCGATGCGGCTCACCCACCCGAAATTCCTGCTCGTGCAAACCACGACAGCCGGCTGCGCGTTGCCGACGAAGTATTCGATCTCGGCGCTTTGGTAGGCGGTGTTGAGCGGCAGGAAGACGTAGCCTGCGCGCAGCGTCGCGAGGTACAGCAGCATCGCTTCGACCGATTTGCCCACCTGCACCGCGATGCGCGATCCGTCGGGAATGCTCAGCGCCCGAAGCAGGTTCGCGATCATCGCCGTCGCGCGGTCGATGTCGCGCCATGAATAGATGAGGCCCGTGTCGGTTTCGACGGCGGTCGTATCGAGGTCGGCGGGAAAGGCGGCGCGCAGCGCCGCGAAAAGATTTCTGTTGCTCATCTCAGTGCTCCGCCGAAGGCGCTTCGGGGTGGACTTTCATTTTAGAAACTGGGCTTGCGCTTTTCGAGAAAGGCCGTCACGCCTTCGCGATGCTCGTGGCTGTCGGCGTAACTGTAGGCGCCATTCACATCGAGTCCCGATGCGGCGATGCTGAGCGCCCTCAAGGATTGTTTGTTCAGCCGCGCGGCCTGCGGCGAGAACGACGCGATTTTTTGCGCCGAATCCTGCGCGGCTGCGATCACGTCGGCATCGGGCACGACGCGCTGAAGGAAGCCGCGCGCTTTCATCTCGGTTGCGGCCAGCGTGCTCGCCTCGAGCAGCAGTTCGCGCGCGGTCGCATCGCCGATGGCGGTGGCGACGATCGCGGCCTCGCGCGGCGCCATCGGAAAGCCGAGCTTTGCGATCGGCGCGCCGAACTTCGCCGACTCGCCCGCGATGCGGATGTCGCAGCAGCTTGCGATCTCCAGCCCGCCGCCGATGCAAGCGCCTTCGATGGCCGCGACGATGGGCACATCGCATTCCAGCATCGAGCGCAGGCCGCCCCACACTTCGTTCTCGTGGAAATGCGCGAGCGCCTTTTCGTCGAAGCGGAAGTGCGGATATTCGGAGATGTCGCCACCCGCGCAGAAATCCCCGCCATCGCCCGCGACAACGACGCAGCGCACCTCGCCCATCGAATGCACGCGCTGGAAAATGGCACCGAGCTCGACCCACATCGCGCGGGACATGGCATTGAGCTTGCCCGGGTGCGAGAGCGTCACTCGAGCGATCGAGCCATCCAGCGCGAGATCGACGTGCCCTGTCATCGCCGCACCACAGCGCCCATCACCGCATCGGGCAACGCAGTGGAAATTCCCGGAAAGACGCAGATCAAAAAGACGGCGACAAACATCAGCAGCACGAACGGCAGCACACCCCAGATGATTTCCGACAGCTCGATATCCGGCGCGATGTTCTTGATGACGAAGATGTTCAGGCCCACGGGCGGATGGATGAGGCCCGCTTCCATCACGATCGTCATCAGCACGCCGAACCAGATCAAATCGAAACCCGCGGCTTTGAGCGGCGGCAGGATGATGGGCGCCGTCATCAGGATGATGCTCACCGGCGGCAGGAAGAAGCCCAGCACGATCACCATGACGAGCACCGCCGCGAGCAGCACCCAGCGCGACAGCTTCATGCCCACGATCCATTCGGCGGTCGACTGGCTGATGTGCAGGTAACTCATCACGTACGAGAACAGCAGCGACATGCCGACGATCAACATCAGCATCGTCGATTCCTTCAGCGTCGACGCAAGAATGGGCGCGACGTCCTTCGGGCGCCACACGCCGTAGATGATTGCGATGAGGATGAGCGCGAGCAAAGCGCCCAGGCCCGCCGTTTCGCTGGGCGTGGCGAAGCCGCCGTAAAGCGCCACCATCACGCCGATCAGCAGCACGACGAAGGGCAGCACGCGCGGGAGCATTTCCATCTTCTGTCGCAGCGTGAAGTGCTCGACGTCGAGCAGAGCGGATGTCGCGCCGCTGCTGGCGTAGGCCGCAATCGCACGCTTGTGTTCGGCGCGGTAGCGCAGCGTCGCGTACGTGGCGAAGAGCACCACGAGCAGCACGCCCGGCATGATGCCCGCGAGGAACAGGCGGCCGAGCGATTGTTCCGCCGCCACCGCATACAGGATCATCGTGATCGACGGCGGCAGCAGGATGCCCAGTGTGCCTCCCGCAGCGATGATTCCCGATGCAAA
>DATJJL010000220.1:0-9424 GCA_035492155.1 Ramlibacter sp.
GGATTCGGCCTGCCGCCGCTGGAGGCGATGGGTTGCGGCGTGCCCGTGATCGCATCGACGTCATCTTCGCTTCCGGAAGTGGTCGGCGACGCGGGGCTGCTGGTCGACCCGCTGGATGTCGACGCGATCGCGAGTGCGATGCGAACGATGCTTGAAGATGCGAACCTGCGCTCACGGCTTTCGGCGTTGTCGATCGGGCGGGCCGCGCGCTTCACATGGGACGCCTGCGCGGCGCAGACCTTCGCGGCTTATCAGGACGCCTTGGCGATCTCGCGATAAAGCGCGTGGTAGGCGCGCGCCATTTCCTGCGCGGTGAAATGCGCTTCAAGCCGTGCGCGCGCTGCGCGGCCCAATGCAGCGGCGGCTCCATCGTCGCCGCGCAGCCGTTCCATCGCCGCGCGAAGCGCCGCCGGGTCTTCGGGCGGAACGACGAAGCCCGTTTCTCCGTCAGCGTTGATGTAGGACGTGCCCGTGCCGATCTCGCAGCAGATCATGGGCTTGGCACACATCGCAGCTTCGAGCAGCGACATGCCGAAAGCCTCCGACCGCAGGTGCGACGGAAACACGAAAGCGCGAGCGAGGCGAAGCAGGCACATCTTGTCCTCGTCGCTGATGCTGCCGACGAAGCGCACGTTGTCCAGCCCTTCGCGCGTTGCATGTTCCTGCAGATGGCCGAGCTCCGGCCCCGTGCCGGCGATGACGATCTTTCCGCCGAAGCCCTTGGCCGCGCGCAATAGCGTCTCGAGGCCTTTGTAGTAGCGCAGCACGCCGACGAAAAGGAAGAAGCCTTCGCCCACGAGCGATCGCCAACCGTCGACCGACGTTTGCGGCGGTGACGGATAGCTCGCTTCGTTGATGCCGTTCGGGATCACGCGCACATCGCGACCGAGCTCCTGCAGCACCGAGCTGCTGTCGCGATACTGCGGCGATGTCGTGACCACGGCATCGACCGAGCGCAAAAACATCTTCATGAGGGGCGCGTAGGCACGCAGCAGCCACTTCTGGCGCACGATGTCCGACTGGTACGAGACGACGCTGGGTTTGCCGCGCGCGCAGGTCATGTGCAGCAGGTCGGCAAAGGGCCAGGGGAACTGGTAGTGCACGACGTCGGCCCAGCGCAGCTGGCGGCGAAACTCGGCGAACGCAGAGATCGAGAGCGGGTTGGATGAGATCTCCACCGTCGTGCGGCAGCGATGCACTTCACCTTCCGGGCGAAGCAGGACGGACGGAACCGGCCGAGGCGAGAGCGTGAAGATGCGCGATTCGTCGCCGAGGGTGTGCAGCGACGTGCACAACTGCGCAATGACTTGCTCGATTCCCCCGACGGTGTCCGGATAGTAGCTCTTGTAAACGTGCAGTACTTTCAAAGCGGCGCCATTGTAGGCGGCGCCTTAGAAGTGGATGCCGCGCATCATCTGCTGCATGGCGATCGCTTCGGGCGAAAGGTGCGGCTTCGCGTTCTTGTCGCCTTTGGCGGCGGCCGAGTCCGGGAACATGCGAAAGCTCGTGTTCATCACGATCTGCGCCACGCGGGGCACGAGCGCGTGCAGCACCTCGCCGGCGACGCCCAGGCGCGTGGCGATGCGCACCGGCTTGCGGATGCAGGCCTCGGCAATCATGTCTGCGGCTTCTTCCGGTGAGAGCGTCGGCACGTTGTTGTAGATGTTCGTGGGCGCGATCATCGGCGTGCGCACGAGCGGCATGTTGATCGTGGTGAAGGTCACGCCGCGATCGGCGAATTCGCTCGCCGCGCAGCGCGTCCATGCGTCCAATGCGGCCTTCGATGCGACGTAAGCCGAAAAACGCGGAGCATTCGTCAGCACGCCGATCGAGCTGATGTTCACCACATGTCCTTTGTGCTTCCCGATCATGTGCGGCAACAGGCCCATGGTGATTCGCAGGCACCCGAAGTAATTGAGCTGCATCGTGCGCTCGTAATCGTGGAAGCGGTCGTAGCTGCCTTCGATCGCGCGCCGGATCGATCGGCCCGCGTTGTTGATGAGGAAATCCACGCCGCCGTGCTTTTCCTCGAGCAGCTTCACGAAACGGTCGCAATCGGCCATGTCGGAGATATCCGCCGGGTACGCGATGAACTCATACCCCTTCGCCTTGGCTTCTGCGCACGCCGCATCGAGCTTGTCCTGGTCGCGGCCGCAGATGATGGTTGTCGCGCCGGCTTCCGCGAACTTGTGGGCCGCAGCAAGCCCGATGCCCGAGGAGCCGCCCGTGATCAACACGACCTTGCCGCCGACGGTGCCGCGCAGCGTGCGGTCGATGTGCAGGTCCGGATCGAGGTGGCGTTCCCAGTAGTCCCACAGGCGCCATGCATAGTCCTTGAGGTTCGGGCACTCGATGCCTGTGCCCTTGAGCATCGCCTGCGCCTCGCGCGCATCGAAGCGCGTGGGGTAGTTCACGAACTCGAGGATGTCATCGGGCAGGCCGAGGTCCTTCATGACCGCGCTCCGAATGCGGCGCACGGGCGCAACCGCCATCAGCCCCTTCTTCACGCTCTTCGGGATGAACCCGAGCAGCGCGGCATTCACGAACAGGCTGAATTTGGGCGCATGCGCGGCGCGCGCGAAGATGTCGAGCACGTCGCCCACGCGATAACCCATCGGATCGACGAGGTGGAAGCAGCGCTTGTCGATCGCCTTTTCATGGCTGATGTGGTCCAGCGCATCCACGATGTAGTCGACCGGCACGATGTTCACGCGGCCGCCTTCGAGGCCCACGGCCGGCATCCACGGCGGCAGGATCTGCCGCATGCGCTGGATCAGCTTGAAAAAATAGTACGGGCCGTCGATCTTGTCCATCTCGCCCGTGTGCGAATCGCCGACGACCATCGCCGGGCGGTACACCGTCCAGGGCACCTTGCATTCGGCGCGCACGATCTTCTCGCTCTCGTGCTTGGTGCGGAAGTACGGGTGGTCGTAGTTCTCGGCCTCGTCGAACATATCCTCGCGGAACACGCCTTCGTACAGGCCCGCGGCCGCGATCGACGAGACATGGTGGAAGTGGTGTGCATCGATCGCCTTCGCGAATTCGACCGTGTGGCGCGTGCCTTCGATGTTGACGGCGACCTGGCTGTCTTCATCCGCCTGCAGGTCGTACACGGCAGCCAGATGGTAGAAGTGATCGACCTGGCCCTTGAGCGCCTTGACATCGTCTGCGAAGACGCCGAGCTTCTTCGACGTGAGGTCGCCGAACACAGGCACTGCGCGCGCGGCGCCGACACCCCAGAACTCGCGCAGCTCGCCCACCTTGCCTTCGCTTTCCTTCCTGATGAGGAAGTGAACGACGGCGCCCTTGCGTTCGAGCAGTTTCTTGACGAGGCGCTTGCCGATGAAGCCTGTCGCGCCGGTGACGAAATATCGCATTGGAGTGAGCCTCTCGCGTTCTTCTGTTGCCGGGGCATTCTGCCCAAAGCGCCTTCGGGTGTCTTTAGGAGCCGGCCCCTAAACGGCGCACGCATGCGGGCTTAAATTGCGATCACCCGAAACTGGAAGGAACCATCATGGTCACGAAGACGAAAAAGAGCGCGGACACCGGCGCGAGCCAAAGCAAATCCTCCGCGCAATTCGCAAGCACGGTGAAGGAATCGGCGCAGCAGATCTGGCTCGCGGGCCTGGGCGCTTTCTCGAAGGCACAGGAAGAAGGCGGCAAGGTGTTCGAGACACTCGTGAAGGAAGGCGTGGCGATCCAGCGCAAGACGCAGGCAGCCGCGGAAGAAAAATTCTCGGATGCCACCAACCGCATGGCGAGCATGGCGAGCGGTCTTTCCAGCAAGGCCACAGGCCAGTGGGACAAGCTCGAGAGCATCTTCGAAGACCGCGTCTCGCGCGCGATGAACAAATTGGGCGTGCCCACGTCGAAGGACATCGACATGCTCGTCGCCCGCATCGACGAACTCAATCGCACCGTCGCGAAGATGAATGCCAAGGGCGCGGCAAGTCGCACGACGGCTGCGAAGAAAGCTCCTGCGAAGCGAGCCACGAAGTAAGAAAGGGGCGGCGTGCTGCAACGCACAAGGGACCGTACTTCAACGTCCCTACACTGCCCCTCATGAGCAAGCGAACCCTCCGGCCCCCTCGCATCGCCCTGGCCCTCGCGGGAGGTGGACCGCTTGGCGCGATCTACGAGATCGGCGCGCTGTGCGCGCTCGACGAATCGCTCGAAGGACTCGACTTCGTCCGGCTCGATCATTACGTCGGCGTCTCGGCCGGTGGCTTCATCGCCGCGGCACTGGCCAACGGAATGACGCCGCTCGAAATCTGCGCGTCGTTCATTGAAGGCAAGGGCGAAGGGCTCGACGTTTTCGAGCCGGCCTGGCTGTTGCAGCCCGCATGGGGCGAGCTCGCGCGGCGCGCGGCGATGTTCCCCGGCCTCGCGGCATCGGCAATATTGCGCGCGACGATCGGGCGGCGCAGCGTCTCGCACGCGCTGGAACATCTGGGCCGCAGCTTGCCGACGGGCGTGCTGTCGAACGACCAGGTTCACACCCAGCTTGCTCGCCTCTTCTCGCGCGCAGGACGCACGAACGATTTCCGCCGGCTGCGCTCGCAGCTCACGCTGGTGGCCACCGATCTGGATACGGGCGAGGCCGCGCCGTTCGGGCGTCCGGGCTGGGATCACGTGCCGATATCGAAGGCCGTGCAAGCGAGCTGCGCATTGCCGGGCCTCTTCCCGCCCGTGCAGGTCGGCGAACACGACTACGTCGACGGTGCACTGAAAAAGACGATGCACGCGTCGGTCGCTCTCGACGACGGTGTCGACCTGCTTGTCTGCCTGAACCCGCTCGTGCCTTTCGACGCACGCGGGCATCGCATCCCGCGCATCGCCGATGGCGGCCTGCCCGCCGTGCTCTCGCAAACCTTCCGCTCGATGATCCATTCGCGCATGGAACTGGGCATGAAACATTACGAGCGCGTTTACCCGGCAACGGACATCATCCTCATCGAGCCCGATCACCGCGACCCCGAGCTGTACCTGGCGAACACCTTCGGCTACGGCCATCGCAAGCAGCTCGCGGAACACGCTTACCAGCAGACGCGCGCGATGCTGCGCGCACGTCGCGCGAGCCTGGCTCCCCAACTCGAGCGGCACGGCATCACCTTCAACACAGAAGTGCTTGGCGAGGCTCACCGCCACCTCATCGCACCAAAGAAGCCGCCCACGCGCATCGGCCGGGCGATCGCCGACCTGGAGGCGACGCTCGACGATCTCGGGCACGCACTGCAGCCCACCTGAACCCATGCCGAAGAAAGCGCCCCGCCGCACCGCCGAACGCATCCTGGAGGTCGCGCTCGACCTGTTCAACCGCTTCGGCGAGCCGAATGTTTCGACGACCCTGATCTCCGCCGAGCTGAACATCAGCCCGGGCAATCTTTACTACCACTACCCGGCGAAGGACGAGCTGATCAATGCGCTCTTCGATCGCTACGAGCGCGCGCTCACCGAATTGCTGAATGCGAGCGACGGCGTGCGCGATGTGGAGGACGCGTGGTTCTTCATGCACACGCTTTTCGAGCTGATATGGCAATACCGCTTCCTTTATCGCGACCTGAACGACCTGCTCTCGAAGAACCGGCGGCTGGAAACGCATTTCCAGGCAGTGCTGAAAAACAAGACGCGTGCAGTTCGCGCGATGCTGGATGGAATGAGCCGCGCCGGTGCAGTCGCTATCGATTCGCGCGAAACGGAGCCCACTGCCACCAGCATGGTGGTCGTGCTGACCTACTGGCTGAGCTACGAATACGTTCGCGACCCGCGCCATGCGCTGGAACCTGACCGCGCTCAACTCGCATTGCTGCGCGGCGCGCATCATGTTCTCAATCTGCTGGTACCCTATCTGGAACCGGGGCAACGCACCCACCTGCTCGAACTGGTCAGTGCATACAGCAGCCCTCAATAAGAAGAGAACATGGAGACGAGACGATGGCCAAGTGGACGGCTTTTCCGCACACCGGCGAGTTCCGCTATGACGCCGCCAGCCTGAAAAAACACTGGGGCCGCCTGCATGCGGGCGATTCGGAGCCGCTGCCTGCGAACAGCGACGCGCTCGAAGCCTGGGCGCTCTTCCACAACGGCGAATTCCAGCGCGCTGCCGAAGCGGGCCTTCAATGCGGCGACGGCGGCATCACCGTCGCGAACAAGGCGACGGCCATCTACGCGAACTACCTCGAGAAAAAGGAAAAGGCCAAGCTCGAGCTGCTGATGCAGGTGGCCGAGCGCGCCGAGGCGCATGCCGAGCAGGAGCCCGACGACCCCAACGCATGGTACTGGAAGGCATACGCGCTCGGTCGCTACAGCCAGGGCATCAGCGTGGCGAAGGCGTTGGCGCAAGGGCTGGGGAACAAGGTGAAGGAAGCGCTGGAGACCACCATCCGCCTGCAGCCTCGCCATGCCGACGCGCACGTGGCACTCGGCGCTTTCCACGCCGAGGTGATCGACAAGGTGGGCGCGCTGATCGGCGGCATGACCTACGGAGCAAAGAAGGAAACGGGGCTTGCGCTGTTCAGGCACGCCCTTGAAATCCATCCGGCATCGGCAATCGCCATGATCGAGTGCGCGAACGGCCTGCTCATGCTGGAAGGCGACAGGAAGATGAAGGAAGCCACGCGTCTTTACCAGCAGGCCGCCGCGACGAAACCGATGGACGCTACCGAGCGGCTCGACGTCGAGCTGGCGAAGGCCGAGCTCGACGACTGATTCAGGCTTCGGCCTACAGGTTCAGCATTGACGGCCGCGTAGCCTCTGGTCGATGAACATTTTTGACGCCCTGCTGCAAAGCCATGAGCTTCAGCGATCGATCGCCAAGCGCCTTTTGTCCGACATCGGAGAAAGCGCGCAACGCAAGCGCGATTTCGAGCAGCTCAAAGCCGAACTCGCCGCGCACGAAACCGCCGAGGAGCGAAGCTTCTACATCCCGCTGATGGAACACGATGAAGGCGTGGAAGGTGCGCGGCACGGCATCGCCGAACATCACGAGATGGACGAGATGGTCGAGTGCATCGACAAGATGGAGCCCGGCTCGGCGGAGTGGCTTCAGCAGCTCGGGCAGCTGCTGCACAAGCTGGAGCACCACCTGAACGAAGAGGAGGAAAAGTGGTTTCCCCTCGCGCGGCGCGTGCTGCCGAAGCAGGAGCTGAAGGATCTCGGCGAGCCCTACCAATCCGAGCACGATCGCCTGAAGGCGAAGGAAACGCAGTTGTAGTCCGCTGTCATTCGGCCTCGCCCCAGGGCAGCATCAACGTGACGAGCGAGAGCTTCGCGAACTCCGGCTCGAACTCATCGATGATCTTCTGCGGATCGGGACACAAGGCGATGTCGGTGATGACGCCGAACTGCACGCCGCCTCCGTAGCTCAGGATCGACACGCCCACGCCGACGTCGCCGGATTGCGGCACCCAGAACATCGTCTGCTCCAGCGTCGAGCCGAGGAACTTGAGCTTGTCGCGCGGACCGGGCACGTTGGTCATCACCGCCGTCGTCTTGCGCTGGAACATGCCCGTGATCGCGTCCTGCGCGGGCTTGATCAACAGGCCGGAAATCGCAAGCACGAGAAAGGCGAGCACCGGTTGCGTGCTGCCTTTGAGCTCGTTCATTCGCCGCCGCACTTCGTACACGCGCTCGATCGGGTTCTGGATGCCGATGGGCAGCACGAGCGGCGCAAGGCCGAAGCGATTCCCGAGCTTGTGGGCCTCCTCCAGCGGACGAAGGTTCACGGGCACCATCGCGCGGATTTCCTTCGCCGCGGTGTCGTCGCCCATGTCACGCAGGTACTGGCCGATGGCGCCGGCCACGCACGACAGCAGCACGTCGTTGATCGAACAATTGAGCGCGCGACCCACGGCCTTCACTTCATCCAGCGGCACGGGCGGGCACCACGCCACGCGCTTTTCGCCGACGGGCCGGCCTTTCAGGCGCGTCTTCGAATCGTCCGGCATCAAAAGCAGCGCGGCCGCATCGTTCACGACGCGCATGGCGAGCTTGGCAACGTCCATGGAGCCTGCCATGGCCAGCCCCTTCATCACCACATCGGTGAATGGCTTGACCAGCGTGTCGGCGAACCAGTCATCCGACGACGCGGCGGCTTGCTTGCGACGACCGACGGGCGGCGGCTCGCCGCCATCGACGAGCGTCATCGTCACGGAGATCAGGGCGATGCCGTCGGCAATGCAGTGGTGGATGCGCACGATCATCGCGCTGCCGCCGTCGTAATCCTCGACGAGGTGCATGCGCCACAGCGGATGCGCACGATCCAGCGGCTCCATCGCGAGCTCGCCGATGCGCTGCTGCAGCGCCTTCTGCTGATGACCCTTGGCGTGCTTCGGAAGCCGCTCACGCACCACATGGCGATGGATGTCGAACCTCTCGTCTTCCACCCAGCTTGCGCCGGCGACATCCTCCACCACCTTCTGGCGGAAGCGGCTGTATTTCAGCAGGCGCTCTTCGATGCGCTTGCACAGCGCGTCGTAGCCGATGGCGGGCTTGAGTGTCCACACCCCGATGATTTCCATCAGGTTGCCCGGCGAATCCATGCGCAACCAGGCGGTGTCGACCTTCGACATGCGCTCGCCCTCGAAGCCGAGGATGCTCGTTGCCATTTGCCGGGCTGTGGTGCGGGTCACCATGCGCGTGCCTTTCCTGGAGGTCGGTCTTAAGATACCGAGACCTTACCGCACACCAACCCGCCGAGGAAGCGCCATGTCCGACCTGCAAGCGAAGTTCGAAGCCGCCGTTGCCAATTCGAAGAAATTGAGCGAGCGGCCCGACAACGCCACGCTGCTGAAAATCTACGCGCTGTACAAGCAGGCCGCCACCGGCGACAACGCCGAAAAGAAACCAGGTTTCTCCGACATGGTGGGACGCGCAAAGTGGGACGCATGGAACGGCGTCAAGGGCACATCCAAGGACGAGGCCATGCAGCAGTACATCGACCTGATCGAGTCGCTCAGCTGACGACGCCGCGTTCGCGCAGCTGCGCGATCTGCTGCGGCGTGAGGCCGATCTCGCGCAGCACGTCGTCGGTGTTTTCGCCCAGCTTCGGTGCCCTGGTGCGCTGGCTGCCCGGCGTCGCCGACAGTTTCGGAACGATGCCCGGCACCATCAGCTTCGAGCCGTCGTCCATCGCGACTTCCTGCAGCATGCCGCGCTCGCGGTAATGCGCGTCGGCCGCGATGTCGGCCACCGTGTAGATGCGCCCTGCAGGAACCGATGCGGCATCGAGGGCTGCGAGCACTTCACCCACCGGCCGCTGCGCTGTCCATGCACTGATGGCCGCATCGATCTCTTCGACACGTTTCACGCGGCCTGCGTTGTTCGCAAGCTGAGGGTCATTCGCAAGATCGGCGCGCCCGATCACGCCCATCAGCCGCTTGAAGATGCTGTCGCCGTTGCCCGCGACGATCGCGTAGCCGCCGTC
>DATJJL010000221.1:0-5811 GCA_035492155.1 Ramlibacter sp.
TAGACGACTTCGGCGCCGCAGTTGCGGCAGTGCTTGATCGGAGTCCTGAACACAGAGACCGAAGTATCCATCATTCCAGAGGTGGAACCGACGTGCTGAGCCTTTCACACAGGAAGACAGGCAAACACATTGGAGTTGGAATGGACGGGATCAATGGCGCCGGAAGAAGTCGCAGCCGCAGCCCCGAGCGCAGCGCTCGCCACCAGGCGAAAACAGAGAAAGCCCTTGGGCCGCGTCGCGAGAGCGCGGCGCTTCGCGACGCGAGTCCGCGGCCGGTCAGCATCCGCGTCAAGAAAGAGCCGGACGTCGAGGTCGCACCGCGCGCGGCAAAGCCTTGGGGCGAGAGAGCGTTGAACGAGGGCATTTGCGACGCGTACGCAGCCCGGGAGAAAGGGATCGGTCATGAAAACGTCCAGAAAGCGACCGTCGCCAAATTGAAGTGGTGCAGCCTGGACCAGGCCTGGAACTGCCTGCGCAAGATGCAGGGCGTCGGCGTTCCCGTCAACGGAATCGTCGTCGCCGCCATGATCAGGGTGTGCACGAAGGCGGGTGCGTTCGACCAATTCGACAAGGTCCTGCAGCTTCTTCAGGAGCCCGCAGGACGCTTCCGCGACAACGTGAACGACGCATTGCGCGACGGCTACGCGCGGGCGGGCCGGCAAGATCTGGCCGACAAGTACACGAGAAAGAAGCGCTCGACCAATTCGCGAGTTTGCGAACTGTACTGGCGTGGCATGGAAGGCAAGGAGATCGTGGACGTCGAGAAACTCACGGTTTCCCTGCTCGGGTTGCCTACGGTGACGCTCGAGGACGCGTGGGAATGCCTCGACAACCTGCGCGACGTCAACATACCCGTCTCGGACATCATCGGCGCGGCGATGATCCGGCTTTGCTCGCGGCTGCAGCGGCTCGACCAGATCGACGAAGTGCTGCGGCGGCAACAGGATTCCGGTGTGCGGCCGGGACGCAGCACCTACTCCGCGATCATTGGATCTTGCGGAAGAGACAAGCAGTACGACGCCGCGATGGGCTGGATTGCCCAGATGTACCGCGAAGGTGTCGCACTCGATGAGCCGCTGTACAAGGAAGTCATCGAGGTTCATGCGTATGGCGGAAGGCCCCGAAAAGCCGTGAGCGTGTTCGAAGCCATGCTGCGCGATCGTCCTGACATCGAAGTGTCCGAACCCATGTTGACGGCTGTGCTCATTGCGTGCCGCGCAAGCCGGAATTCGGAATGCGCGCTTCGAACGATGGAACTGCTGAAGTCGCTCTTTGTTCCCAAGCCGGTTCACTATCGGTGCGTGATGGAGTCATGCGCAGACGACAGGAATCTCCCGGCGGCGCTCGCCGCTTTCCAGGCCTTGGCGGCTACGCCGGGTTTCCAGCTGACAAGCGGCGACTACAGCTACATGTTCGACGTATGTCGGCGCTGCGGCGATCGTCAGGCCGGCGATCTGGCTTTGAGCCTCTTCGACAAGTTGCTCGGCGACAGGAACATCGAGCCGGACGCGTCCACCCTTGCGAAACTGGTCAAGGCGCTGGGCAAATGCGGCAACTGGAAAGCTGCGCTGCATTGCTTCGAGCGCGCTATGACGGAATGTCCCACGGCCCGCGACGCAAGGCTGTGGAATGCACTGATCACCGCACTGGGCGACAACGGGCAAACCGCTCGCGCGAAGGCGCAGTTCGATCGCATGAACGAGCGGTCGCAACGGGACCGTTTCGAGCCAGTGCCGACCGTCGCCACTTACACCGCCATGATGCGCGTCTATCTCAAGGCCGGGCGGCCGTTCGAGGTTCTTGCCTGGTTCGATCGAATGAAACCCGATCATGTGCCTGATGCGCGGGCCTTCAATACCCTGATTGCCGCGCTGCACGCGAACGAACTGACGCGGCACCTCGCGTTCCAACACGTGGACGAGGCTGTCCGTGCGGGCGTGTACCGGTCGTCGCTGGCGCTCACCGGCGACAAACTGGATTTCCACATCGCGAGCCTGTACACAGCCGAGATTCCCCGGGAAGCGGATCAGGGGCTACCGGTAGGTCTGGCGGTGGCGCTTTTCGACTATCACTGGTCGAAAGGGAACATCGGCGAGAAGAGCGAATTCATCGTCGGCTTCCACGGAATCGGCGTGCTCGATGAAGTCATCAGGCAGTGCATGACGGCTGCCGGTCTGGAGCCGGTAATTCTGGACGACGGCGTCCTCGCGCACGCGAGGGCAAGAATGAAGCCGGTTGACGCCGCGTGACCGCTCAGGCCTTCGTAGCCTTCGTGTGCTTGTCGATCAGCGCCTTGGCCGTATCGAGCAGCTTGCGCCCGTCGAAGCCGCGCTTGTTCATGTCCTCGACCCACTCGACTTCGATCTGGCGCGAGGCGCGGCGGAATTCCTGCGCTTCGGCGGCGCCCACGGTGAAGATCGTGTTGCCGTGATCGACGGCAGCCTTGCGGCCCGCGGCGTCGCCGGCCTGCTGCACCTTGCCGAGCCAGCCGGATGTCGCCATGCCTGAATTCGCGTCGATGACTTTCTTCAAGTCCGGCGGCAGCGAGTTGTACTTCGCCTTGTTCATGCACATGACGAATGTCGTCGTGTAGAGCGCGCCGCCCGCGGGGTCGAACTCCGCGTGGTACTTCGTGAGCTCGTGCACCTTCACCGACGGCACCACTTCCCACGGGATCACGCAGCCGTTGATCGTGCCTTTGGAAAGAGCATCGGGAATCTGCGGCAGGGGCATGCCCACCGGTGTGGCACCGAGCGAGCCCAGCATCTTGTTCACCTGGCGCGTGGGTGCGCGCATCTTCAGGCCCCGCAGGTCAGCCACTGCGTGCACCGGTTTGTCGGCCGTGTGGATCACGCCCGGGCCGTGCACCTGCAGCGCGATCACCTGAGTTTCCTTGAACTCGTCGGGCGCCATCGTCTGCACGTATTCCCAATACGCTTTGGACGTCGCTTCGGCATTGCTCATGATGAACGGCAGCTCGAACACTTCGACGCGCGGGAAGCGGCCGGTGGTGTTGCCGGGCAGTGTCCACGTGACGTCGACGACGCCGTCGCGAGCCTGGTCGTAAAGCTGCACGGGCGTTCCGCCGAGCTGCATCGCGGGATAGGCCTCGAACTTGATGCGGCCGCCCGAATCCTTCTCGACCTTGTTCATCCACGCCTTGTGCATGTTCAACCAGACGTTGGAGGTCGGCGCCATGAAGGTGTGGAACTTCAGCGTGACGGTCTGCTGGGCGAAGCCCGAGAGCGTTGCGCCGCCCAGGGCCGCCGCGGCGGCACCGGATTTCAGGATGGTTCTGCGTTGGATCATTGCCTTGCCTCGAAGTCGATAAGGAAGTTGTGGAGCATACCTAATGCTTGCCCATGAACTGCACGAGCCACAGCGCGATCTGCGGGAAAGCGAGCATCAGCGCGATGCGAACGAAGTCGCTGACGAGAAAGGGCAGCACGCCGCGAAATGTTTCGCCGAGCGGCACGTTCCTGGCCATGCCGTTCACGACGTACACATTCAGCCCCATCGGCGGCACGAGCAGGCCGAAGGACACGACCATCAGGATCAGGATGCCGAACCACAGCGCGAGCGATTCCTTGGGCATGCCGAAATCCAGCGTCATCACGAGCGGAAAGAAGATGGGAATCGTGAGCAGCACGATCGAGAGTTCCTCCGTCACGCAGCCCAGCAGGATGTGCAGGATCACGATGCCCACCATGATCCAGATCGGCGCGACGTGCCAGCCCGAGACGAGATCGACGAGATGCGTCTGGATCTGCGTGAGGGCGAGCGCGGAGTTGAGCACGTCCGCACCGATGAAGATCATGAAGATCATCGCGGTGCTCTCGGCCGTCGCCAGAAAAGAGTGGATGAATTTCTTCCACGTCATCTCGCGCTTGCCCAAAGCTGCGATCAGCGCGGCTGCCGCACCGACGCCCGCGCCCTCGGTCGGCGAGAAGTAGCCGCCGTAGATTCCGCCGAACACCAGCAGGAACACGAACGCGACCGGACCCACGCCGAGGAAAGTTCTCCACGTGAAAGCAGGCCTGTCGTCGCCGATCTCAGGCGCATGGCCCGGCACCAGGCGCACATAGATCGCGATCACGATCATGTAGCCGACCATCGCGATGATGCCGGGGAGCGTCGCTGCGAGGAACAGCTTGGCGATGTTCTGCTCGGTGAGGATCGCGTAAATGACAAGCGGCACCGAAGGCGGAATGAGAATGCCCAGCGTGCCGGAAGTGGCGAGCGTTCCCGTCGCGAGTCGCCCCGAGTAGCCGTGCCGCCTCATTTCGGGCAGCGCGACGCCGGTGATCGTCGCGGCCGTCGCCACGGACGATCCGCAGATCGCGCCGAAGGCCGCGCTGGCCATCACGGCCGCCATCGCGAGACCGCCGCGGAACCGGCCCACGACAGGCGCCGTGAATTCGAACAGCGCCTTGCTGATGCCGCCTTGTGTGGCGAAGTGGCCCATCAGCATGAACAGCGGGATCACCGAGAGGTCGTAGCTTGCGAACCGCGCGAACGCCATGCTGTTCATGAAATTCGCGTACGGCGCCCAGCCCGTCTGCACGACATAGGCGATCGAGCCGGCGAGGAACATCGCGACCGCGATCGGCGTGCGCAGCGCCATCAACGCGAACATCAGGACTATGGAGAGCAGCGCCACTGAAACGCCGCTCATGCGCCTTCCTCCACGTGCGTTATCGTGTTGAACCCGGCGATCGCCTGCCAGAAGGCGATGACCGCGGTGAGCGCGAAGCCCGGCACCATGGGCGCATAGGCATACCACTCGGGCACGCCGAGCAGCATCGTGGTGGAGCCGGCGTGATAAGAGCTGAGGCCGCCCAGCGCCGCGCGCCAGGAGAGCAGGGCGCAGCAGGCGCCGAGCAGGAAGGCGCCGACGCGCTCGATCGCTTCGTTGAATGCGGGTGATGCCTTCGAGGTGAACACATCCACGACGATGTTGCCGCGATGGAATTGGCACAGCGGCATGAAAAGGCCGACTGCCGCACCGGTGGAAAGAGCCACCAGCTCGAAGTCGCCGGCGAGCGTGCGCCCCACCGTTTCGCGGCCGATGATGCTGCCGCAGGAGATGATCACCATCAGGGCAACCAGCGCGCCCGCAGCGAGCGCACAGGCCTTGGCCAGAATTTCAAGGACGCGCAACCGACTCTCCTTTTCTTGCGCGCCTCAAGCTCATCAGCGCGCCGGCGCGATTTTGACCGATAAAGTGCCTATACCAGCGACGCCGCCTTCGAGTGTGTCGCCAGCGACGACTGCGGCAACACCTTCGGGCGTGCCCGTGAAGATCAAGTCGCCGGGCGCGAGCTCCCATGCCGACGACACGTGCTCGATGATCTCGCCGAGGTTCCAGATCAACTTGGCAACGCTGCTGCGCTGGCGGTCCTTGCCGTTCACCTTCAACCAGATCTCCGCGTTCGCGACATCGCCCGCTTGCGCTGCGGGCGTCACGGGCCCGATGGGCGCAGATTGCTCGAAGCTCTTGCCGATCTCCCACGGGCGGCCTTGCTTTTTCATCTCGCCTTGCAGGTCGCGGCGCGTCATGTCCAGGCCCACGGCGTAGCCCCAGATGTGCTTCATCGCATCGGCGGCCTTGATGTTTCGCCCACCGGTGCCGATGCATGCGACGAGTTCGATCTCGTGATGCAGGTCTTTCGTGAGACTGGGGTATTCGATGCTGCCCGTCTCACCCGCGTTCACGGGCACGATCGCATCGGCGGGCTTGAAGAAGAAAAAAGGCGGCTCGCGGCCGGTGAAACCCATCTCCTTCGCGTGCTCGACGTAGTTGCGGCCGAC
>DATJJL010000222.1:0-6895 GCA_035492155.1 Ramlibacter sp.
ACGCTGACCGCCATGAAACAAATGAGTACTTCGAAGGCATTTAGTGCGAAGGAAATTGCTGCGGCGAAAGCCGCGGCCAGGGCTGTTCCCGAACAGCCGGCGAAAGACTGGAGCAAAGCGACAGCCACGCCGGGCGGCGGGGTGGCGAAGACCATCGCGGAGATTCGCCGAGTTCGTGGACCCAACAAGCGACCGACAAAGGAGCAAGTCGCCATTCGCCTTGATCCAGGTGTGGTCGGTGCCTTTCGGGCGGCGGGTCCTGGCTGGCAAACAAGGATGAACAACGCACTGAAGGAGTGGCTTGCCGAACATCCGTTGAAGGTCAAGCCGAAGCGTGCGACTTAACATGTCAATCGACACGGACACGGACCTTGCCTCGATTTCGTTAACACTCGAACCTCACGCAGAGAGTGATCAATAGGGAAGCGAACAGGACCAACCAAGATCAAGCTATACGGCACAGACTTCAGCATCTTCGAGGATTCCATGTCCATCCACATCGTCCGCCTCGGCACGCCCCGCGCAAAAGACGAAGGCCTGCGCGTAGGCACAGTGCGCCGTCCGCCGCGCGGCGTACCCAAGTCCGAATTCGCGAAGCGCGATTTCTACGACACATGGCTGCCCAACTTGTCGCCGTCGCCGCCTTTGATGGCCGAGGGCCAAGCCGCGAAGACCGACAAAGAATGGACCGCGTTCAAGCGCAAGTTCCACGCCGAGATGAAGCAGCCGGAAGCGAACCACCTGCTGGACCTGCTCGCCGCGATGTCGCACCAGACGAACTTCGCGATCGGCTGCTACTGCGAGGACGAGAACCATTGCCACCGCTCGGTGCTGCGGGAGTTGCTCGCGCAGCGCGGCGCGGATATCGCCTGAAGCGTCGCGGCGTCAGACGGCGGTCAATGTGCGCTCGCCGCCGTGCAGTGCGGTCGCAACGGCGGAGCCCAGCGAGTTGATGTCGAACGGTTTGCGCAGCACCGTGGGCTTGCCCGCGAGGCGTTCGACGGCGGCCATGTCGGCGTAGCCGGTGGCGAGGATCACGGGCAGGTCGCCCACCATTTCGCGGGCCTTCGAGATCACTTCGGCGCCCGTCATGTCGGGCATTGCGTAGTCGACGACGAGCAGGTCCGGCTTGCTGCGCTGGATCGCCGCCAGCCCTTGCGCACCGTTGGGCGCTTCGGTCACGCTGTAGCCGATGAGGCCCAGGCATTCGACGATCACGCGGCGCACGTCGGCGTCGTCTTCCACCACCAGGATGTTGCGCGAGCGTTCGCCGGCCGGAATGTGTGCCGGCTGCGGCGTCTCGGGAAGGTCTTCGACTTCTTCTGTCGCGGCGGGGAAATACATCTCCACCGTCGTGCCCTTGCCGGTTTCGCTTCGGATGAAAGCAAGGCCGCCCGATTGCCGCGCAAAGCCGTAGACCTGGCTCAGGCCCAGGCCGGTGCCACTGCCCACAGGTTTCGTCGTGAAGAAAGGCTCGAACACCTTGGAGAGCAATTGCGGCGGGATGCCGGGGCCCGTGTCTCTCACGGACACCATCACATAGTCGCCCATCGCGAGCTGCCCGTCGAGATCGGTCTTGATCCTGGGGCATGTGGAGATCTTGAGCTGTCCGCCTTCGGGCATCGCGTCGCGCGAATTCACGGCCAGGTTCAGCACCGACATTTCGAGCTGGCTCGGATCGAGGATGACCGAGCAATCCTGTTCGCACAACTCGAAATCCACCGTGACGCCGGAGCCGGCGGAAATCTCGATCAGGTCGCGCATGCCGAGAAGCAGCTTGTTCACATTCGTGAGCTTGGGGTGCAGCGACTGGTTGCGCGCGAAAGAAAGCAGCTGGCCCGTGAGCTTCGCGCCGCGGCGGGCGGCGGACTTCGCGCGGTCGACCACGGGCTTGACCTTCTCGTCCTTGGCATAGAGCGAGATCAGCTCGAGGTTCATGTTCACCACATGCAGGAGATTGTTGAAGTCGTGCGCGATGCCGCCTGTGAGGCGGCCGATCGCTTCCATCTTCTGGCTTTGCGTGAGCGCGGCCTGCGCGCGCTCGCGCTCGGAGATCTCCTTCATCAGCCGGTTGTTGGCCTTGGCGAGCTCCACGGTGCGTTCCTCGATCCGCCGTTCGAGATCGGTGTTGAGCTTCTCGACTTGCGCCTGCGCGAGATTGAGCTCGTCCAGGTGCCGGCGCGTGGCGTACTGCCTGCGGCGGGCGCGCACGGCCGCGTCGGCCGCGGAAAGCAGCGTATCGGCGTTGAGCGGGCGTTCGAGCAGGATCACGTTGCCCAGCGCATGCAGCGCCTTCACCGCCGACTCCGGGCGCGGCCCGATCTGCCGCGAGGCAAGGACGATGAACGGAAAGTCCGACCAGGGCGGCTGCGCGGCCAGCCACTCGTCGAGCAGCTGCACGAGCGTCTGGTTCGCGAGCGCTTCCTCGGTGATCACCGCTGCGCCCGCCGATTCCTTGATCGCCGAGACGAACTGCTCGGGCGCTTCGCAGATCCAGCCGGCGTGGTGGGGCTGGATGACGTCCTGCACCACCTGCGCATCGCGTCCGCGCGGCGCATGGATGAGAACGCGCATTTCCATCAGCCGGCCTTCGAGTCGCTGTCGGAAAGCAGCGGGTGGTCGCCCTTGTAAGAAGCAACGCCCGACATCACGCCTTCGAAATCGGTGAGCGCCGCGCCCACCTGTACACCCTCGGCTGCAAGGCGGAATTCGCGGATGGTCAGTTCGTGGTGGCTGGCCCGGCTCTTGACCACCGAGACGGCCTTGAGCAGGCTGCCCCGCGCCTCGAAGAAACGGAACAGCAAGATGCCGTCGGACAGATAGGACAGGTCCACGTCATGCCGCACGTCGCCCAGCAGGCCGTGCTGCGCAAGGACGAGCATGGTGACGACGCCGCGATGATTCAGGTGCGTGAGGATCTCGTGCATCTGCAGGACCAGGTGCTTGTCGCCCGGCATGGCCTGCAGGTAGGCGTTGAGGCTGTCGATCACGACTGTCGTCGCACCCCGGTCCACCACGTCGCTGACCATGGCGGCGAATTCGCCCGGTGACACCTCGGCCGGATCGAGCGTGCGGATCTCCAGCTGCCCGTCGCTCAGGAAGGGCTCGACGTCCAGCCCCAGCGCGCGCGCCCGCGTGAACAGCGTTCCCAGGTTTTCGTCGAAGAGGAAATACGCGGCCTTTTCGCCGGCCATCAGCCTGGCGCGCATGCACGAGATCGCCGTCGTCGTCTTGCCGACGCCCGACGGCCCGGTGAAGAGCATGTTGCTGCCGCGCGCGAGGCCGCCGCCCAGCAACTTGTCGAGTTCCTTCGAGCCCGTGCTCACGAGCTCGCGGACATATTTGTTCTTGCCCTGCGACGCTTCGAGACGGGGAAACACCTGCATGCCGCCCGTCGCCAGGCGGATGTCATGCTCGCCGCCGCGATAGGGAATGCCCCGCATCTTGACCACCCGCATGCGGCGCCGCTCGGGGCCGTAGGCGTTGATGTACTGCTCGAGGATGATCACGCCATGGGCGATCGACTGCAGTTGCAGGTCCTCGTGCGTGGAGGTCAGGTCGTCCAGCAGCAGCACCGTGCAGTTGCGCGTCGACAAGAAGGTCTTGAGCGCAAGCACCTGCCGGCGATAACGCAGCGGGTTCTGCGCGAGCAGGCGCATCTCGGACAGCGAATCGAACACCACTCGGCCGGGTTTGATGCGTTCGGCCGCGGCCATGATGCTGCGCGTGGTCTCACCGAGTTCGACTTCCGACGGATGAAGGATCGACTGCTCGGACTCCGGGCTCAGGCCTTCCTGCGTCATCAGCTCGAAGATTTCGATCTTGTCGGTCGACCACCCGTGCGACCGCGCGACGGTGCGCAGTTCGCTCGCCGTTTCGGACAGCGTGATGTACAGGGCTTTCTCGCCGTCTTCGATGCCCTTGAGGAGGAACTGCAGGCCCAGGGTCGTCTTGCCCGTGCCGGGAGCACCTTCGACGAGGTACAGGTGGTCGGCAGGCAGGCCGCCTCCGAGCACGGTGTCCAGTCCGGCGATGCCGGTGGATGCGCGCCGCTGATCAGGTGTAGCCGCGTCTGCGGCGGTGTGTCGCATAGGAAGAAGATGCTAGGCCCAATCAATTCGCCCCCATGTAGGAGGCTGCCGACAGCCGAGCTAGTCCCGCCTATTTCTCCGCTTCCTGCAGGGTTCGCCACATCACTTTTCCGCTGCCGCTTTTGGGCAGGCCGGGCGCAAACTGAACGATCTTCGGCGCCTTGTACACGGCCATGTTGTCGCGGCACCAGTCGATGATGTCCTGCTCAGTGACCTTCCCCACTTGCCCGGGGCGCAGCACCACCACCGCCTTGACCGTCTCTCCGCGGTAAGCGTCGCGCGATGCGATCACGCAGGCCTCGGCGATCGCCGGGTGCTTGAACATCAATAGCTCGACCTCGGCCGGCCACACCTTGAAGCCCGACGCATTGATCATCCGCTTGAGCCGGTCGGTGATGAAGAAATAGCCGTCCTCGTCCACGCGCCCCAAGTCGCCGGTGCGGAAGAACTTCCTGCCCTCGAAGTCGATGAAGGCGGCGCGCGTCGCGTCGGGCCGCTTCCAGTAGCCGTCGAACACCATCGGCCCGTGCACGATGATCTCGCCCTGCTCGCCCGTGGGCACCTCGGCGAGCGTGTCGGGATCGACGACGCGCGCGTCGCAGCTGATGAAGGGCACGCCCAGGCACTGCTGCTTCGGCCGGTCGAGCGGGTTGCTGTGCGAAGGCGCCGCGGTTTCGGTGAGGCCGTAGCCCTCGCCATAGCGCAGGCCGAACTGCTCGAAGAGGCGCTGCGCCACGGCTTGCGGCATCGCCGCACCGCCGCCGCCCACGTGCTTGAGGCTCGACAGGTCGTAGCTGTCGAAATTCGGGCTGGCCATCAGGTCGATGATCATCGTCGGGATGTTGGTCCACGTCGTGACCTTCCAGCGGGAGATGAGCCGCCCGGCCAGTTCGCGGTCCCACCTGGGCATCATCACGAGCGTGCCGCCCATGTAGATGCACGAGTGCATCACGCTGATCGCACCTGTGATGTGGAACATCGGCACGACGAGCAGCGAGACGGTCTCAGCCGTGCCGTTGCCCCAGATGCAGCTGGCCACCGCGTTGTGCATGAGGCTCGAGTGCAGGTGCATGCAGCCCTTCGGCAGGCCCGTGGTGCCGCTGGTGTAGGGCAGCATCGCAAGATCCTTCGGGCCGACGACGAGATCGGGCACGGCGAGGTCGTTGTCCAGCGCCGTGGTCCATGCCGTCACCTCGCCGCCCTTGATTGCGGGCAGATCGTGTTGCGTGAGCAGCCAGTCGCGCCAGGCGGCAGGCAGCGGGTCCGCGGCCGCGTCGTCGGGATCGAAAGCGTCGGTGAAGTGCGTGACGATGAGGTGGGCCAGGCGCTGTTGCGGCTCGAGGGCATCGTTGGCCTTCGCCAGCTCGGGGGCGAGGTCGGCCGTGGTGATTGCAACCTTCGCATCCGGATCGGTGATGTAGTGCTTGAGCTCTTCGGCCCGGTTCATCGGGTTCACGGGCACCACCACCGCGTTCGCTCGCAGGATGGCGAAGTGCGCGATCAGAAGTTGCGGGCAGTTCTGCATGTTGAGCACCACGCGGTCGCCCTGGCGCACGCCCATCGCCGCGAGCCGGGCTGCGAGGCGCTCAGCCTGCCGTACCACTTCCGCATACGTGTAGACGCGGCCGAAGAACACGATCGCCGCCTTGCCGGGGTAGCGGCGCGCGCTGATCGCGAGGTTGTCCCAAAGCGATGTCGCCGGAGGGGTGATCGAGTGCGGCAGGCGCGCAGGCCAGAACTTGAAATGCGGTCGGTCCATGGCGCCAAGACTAAACGCGGGAAATGCCTTGGGCATCGGGTGGATTCCCCAGCGCGTCACCTGCGCGACGCAGGATTCGAAGCTACGATCCTTCGCGATGATGAGCAGTTCATTCGATGTGAAGGCGGCCGCGCGCCGCCTCGTTGCCGCGCGCAATGGCGACGATCCTGTGCAAAGCGAGGCCGTCGCGCCGCCCGACATTGCCACGGCCTGGGCCGTGCAGGACGCGACGCTGGAGCTGATCGGCCCCGCCGGCGGATGGAAAGTCGGCGCGAAGGCGGCCGACGCGCAGCCCGGCGCAGCGCCCTTGCCTGCCTCGGGCATCTTCGCAAGCGGCGCGTCGCTCGCAGGCCCGCCGTGGTCGATGAGAGGGATCGAGGTGGAAGTCGCCGTGCGATTCGGGCGCGACTTCGTTCCGGGTTCGCCCGATGTCGATGTCGCGCAATTGCAAGCCGCCATCGACTGCGTGCTGCCTGCCATCGAAGTGGTCGAAACGCGCCTGGCCGACTGGCGCGAGAGCGGCCCGCTCGCGCAGCTTGCCGACCTGCAGACGCACGGCGCGCTCGTCCTGGGCGAGCCGTCGGGCATGAAGGCCGCCGACATCGACCTGCGGCAAGTCGAGGCCTACCTCGCTTTCGATGGCCAGCCTGTTGCAAGCTGCCGCGGCGCGAACGTGGCGGTGGATGTCTGGCGGCTGCTCACGTGGCTCGCGTGGAACGCGGCGCAACGCGGGCGTCCCCTGCGTGCCGGCGACGTCGTGACCACGGGCTCTTGCAGCGGCATGCTCTACGCGGGCGAAGGCACGCATGTGCTGGCCGACCTCAAGGACATCGGCCGCATCGAGATCAGGTTCTGACCCGGGCTACTTCAGCGCATCGAGATTGAGCGGCCACTCGTTGCCGAGCCAGTACGCGTAATCGGTGTGGTCGACGATGTCGTCGCCCGTAACGCCATGCACGAAAACATCGAGGCCGCCGCGGTGTTCGTCCAGCCACGGCACGATCTTGTCGAACTCGTTGCGCGAGAAAGCAAGCTGCACGCTCCA
>DATJJL010000223.1:0-2706 GCA_035492155.1 Ramlibacter sp.
CAGCATCGTTTCGAGGTCGGGATACGTGGCATGCAGCAAGTCGCTGCGCAAATGACCGACGGGCCCTTTCACCACCACATGCTCGTGCACGAGATCGTCCGAGAACCGGGCGCTCTCGCGGCGGAACAAACGAGTGACTCGATCCGGGTACCAGCCCGAATGCGACATAAAGCGTCCGCAGAAACTCGATCGCCGCGGCATGTCCCATGCATTGAAATTCGAAGGCGCCGCCTCGATCGCCGCGACGATCTCGTCCTGCAGCTGGGGCGTGACGCGCTCGTCGGCATCGATGGAAAGCACCCATGTCTTCGTCGCGAGGTCCAGCGCGCGATTCTTCTGTGCGCCGAAGCCGGGCCAATCGGTAGTGCTCACGACTTTCGCGCCGGCCTGCTGCGCGATGTGTGCCGTGCTGTCCGTGCTTGCGCTGTCGACAACGACGATCTCACCGGCAAAACCGACGCTTGCGAGGCACTCGGCGATGTTCGCCTCCTCGTTGCGCGTGATCACGATGACACTCAGGTCCACTGGATGCGCCCTCCGTCGCTGTAGCCGATCATCGTCATGCCATACGCGGCGAGCTCGGCGCTTTCCCACTGGCGACGACGCCTGTTGCGCTGCAGTTTGTCGAGCTTGCGATGCAGCCAGTTCTTGCGCAGCAGCTTGTAGTTGTAGCGGTTGCCCAGGCCGTCGTCTTCTTCAAGGCCGCGCTCGACCTTCATCGCGCTTTGCGTGATCGAGCCGAAGTGATGCAGCCACGATGCGCCTGTCGTGCCGATGCGCACGCCTGCGGCCTTGAGCTCGTTGAAAAACAGCGTGTCTTCGTAGCCCAGAAGTTTCGGGATCGGCTGGAAATAGCCGACGTCCTGCCACACGGAGCGGTGGATCGCCATGCACACTGCGTGCGCCCAGCCGACGCGCACCGCGTCGCGCATTTTGGTGCCGGCGTCGCGTGCCAGTGCGTCCAGGTCGTAGCCGAGCCTGCCTTCGACCAGCGAAGGCGACACGACCTTCAGCCCGTGGCGCTCGCCGGCTTCGATGAGGCTTTCGATCCAGCGATCGCTCACGACGACGTCGTTGTTCATGACGATCGTCCAGTCGGCTTGCAGCGCGAGCACGCCCTGGTTCCACGCGGCGCCGCAGCCGAGGTTCTCGCGGTTG
The DNA here is from genome assembly GCA_035492155.1 of Ramlibacter sp. Lineage (GTDB taxonomy): Bacteria > Pseudomonadota > Gammaproteobacteria > Burkholderiales > Burkholderiaceae_C > Ramlibacter. The sequence continues at coordinate 1,159 of DATJJL010000223.1, forward strand.
TAGATGCGGCCGCCCAGCTGAAGCGTTTCGAGGTAGGCCCGCGTGTCGTCCTTCGACGCGTTGTCGACGACCACGAGGCGGTTAAGCGGCGTGCCGTGCCGCGCCAGGCTCTCGATGCACAACTTCGTGTATTCGAGCTGGCCGTAGCAGGCGAACGTGATGGCGTAGCTTTCTTTGTCCATGGCGCGCAGGGCGGCGCACAGTGTATTTCAGCTCGGCCATGCGCCGCCCGCCGTCATAATCGCACCCATGACGAACGCCGCGGCACCGGCTGCAACATTGTCCGACCTGCGCAGCCGAATCGGCCGCGTGATGATCTACATCCATTCGGCACGGCGTTTCTGGGGCGTGGTGCTCATTTCCACCGCTGTCGGCGCGGCAACCGAACCCGCGATGCCCGCGCTGCTCAAGCCTTTGCTCGATAGCGGCTTCCAGAAGTCGGCCTTTCCGCTTTGGGCCGTTCCGGTGGCGCTGCTCGGCTTGATGGGTATTCGCGGCATCGCGAGCTTCATCACCGACGTGGGCCTGGCCAAGATCGCCAACGAAGGCATGTTCAATTTGCGCCGTGCCTTGTTCGCCCGCCTGCTCGATGCACGCATGGACCTGTTCGCGCGCGAATCGGCAAGTTCGCTGTCCAACAGCATCGTGCACGACGTGCAGGCCGCCTTCACGATGCTGGTGTACGCGATGACGTCGGTGGTCAAGGAATCGCTCACCACGCTGGCCCTGCTCATCTACCTGATCTGGCAGAACTGGCAGCTCACGATCATCGTCGGCGTGATGGGCCCGCTGGTCGCGTGGCTGATGCGCTCGGCATCCAAGCGGCTTCATCGGCTCGCACGCAGCAGCCAGGCGGCCACGATCGACCTGGCCTACGTCGTCGAGGAAAACGTGCTGGCCACACGCGTCGTGCGTCTGCACGAGGCCCAGCCCACGCAGGCCGGCCGCTTCGACAAGCTGAGCCAGGTCCTCAAGCGCCTGGCGATGAAATCCGCCGTCGCTTCCGCACTGATCACGCCGACGATGCACATGCTCGCGGCCGCAGCGCTGTCGGTCGTCATCTGCATTGCACTTTGGCAAGGCGACAACGGAATGTCCGTCGGCACCTTCGCGGCTTTCGTCGCGGGCATGCTGATGCTGATCTCGCCCGTGAAGCGGCTGACCGAAATCACGGGCCCGCTCACGCGAGCCTTGGCGCTTCTCGAGCGATCAGTTGATCTCGCGCAGCAAACGCCCGCGGAAACCGGCGGCAGCTTCGCGAAGGATCGCGCCCACGGCAGCGTCGAGTTGCGCAACGTCACCGTTCGCTATCCCAACGCCAATCACGCTGCGCTCTCCGGTGTGTCGCTGCAGGTCTCGCCCGGCGAAACGGTCGCGCTCGTCGGGCCATCGGGCTCGGGTAAGACGACGCTTGCCAACCTGCTGCCGCGCTTCATCGAGCCGACTTCCGGCGCCGTGCTGCTGGACGGCCATCCGATCACCGATTGGCAACTCGGCGCGCTGCGCCGCCAGTTCGCGATGGTGAGCCAGGACGTCGTGATGTTCAAC
>DATJJL010000224.1:0-6904 GCA_035492155.1 Ramlibacter sp.
GACCTTCTTCGCCGCGAGAGGCAGCATGCCCGCGATCTTCTCGCGCTCGACGACGACCACGCCGTCCGCATCACCGATCACGAAGTCGCCCGCGTGCACCGTCACGCCGCCCACGGAGATGGGATGGCCGATGCGCCCGGCGATGTTCTTTGTCGGCCCGTTCGGGTTGTAGCCTGCGGCGAAGACGGGAAAGCCCATCTCCTCGATCTCGAGCGTGTCTCGTACGGCGCCGTCGATCACGACGCCTGCGATGCCAAGTTGCTTGCACGCCGTCATCATGATCGTGCCCATGAGCGCGGCGCCCACATCACCCTTGCCGTCGACGACGATCACGTCGCCCGGTTTCGCGAGCGACATCGCAGCGTGGATCATGAGATTGTCGCCGGGGCGCACCTCCACCGTGAATGCGGTGCCCGCAAGTTTCATGTTTGGGCGCACCGCGCGGATGCGGCCGTCGAGCGCGCCGCGGCGGCCTGCGACGTCCGCGATGATCGCGGCCTGGTAGCGTGCGGCTTCCTGCACGATGCCTGCGTGCACGCGTTCGAAATCGGTGTTGATGTCCTGGTTCACTGGATGATGTCTCTCATTGGGTTTCAGTCGATCCTGGCGCCGGAGTCCTTCACGACCTGGCCCCACTTCGTGATGTCGGTGCGGATCAACGCGCCGAATTGATCGGGCGTGCTCGGCGACAGGTCCACACCCTGGTCGCGCATCTTTTTCTGCAGCTCCGGCGACTGAAGCGCCTTCGTCACTTCCGCATTCAGCTTCGCGACGACATCGGCCGGCAGCTTCGCGGGGCCGAGCAGGCCGAACCACGTCACCGCATCGAAGCCCTTGAAGCCCGATTCGGCGATCGTCGGCACATCGGGCAAGTCGTTCACGCGCTTGGCCGATGTCACAGCCAACGCGCGCAACTTGCCGTTGCGGATATGGCCGATCAACGTCGGGATCGACGACATATAGAGTTGCACCGAGCCGCCGATCACGTCCATCACACCCTGAGACGCGCCCTTGTACGGAATGTGCGTGAGCTTGATGCCCGCTTCTTTCTGGAACATTTCGGTCGTCAGGTGAGCAACGGTCCCGTTGCCCGACGTCGCGAAGTTGATCGTGCCGGGCTTCGCCTTGGCGGCCTTCACGACATCGCCGATCGTTTTGTACGGTGATGTCGTCGCGGCCACCAAGGTGAGCGGCGAGCTGCCGATCAGCGAGACGGGGGTCAGGTCTTTCGCCGGGTCGTACGGCAAATGGGTGTACAGCGTGGGGTTGATGGCGAGGTTGCTCGTCTGGCCGATGACGAGCGTGTAGCCGTCGGCCGCCGACTTCGCAGCAGCATCGATGCCGATGTTGCCGCCCGAGCCCGCCTTGTTGTCGACGACGAAGGTCCAGTGCGTTGTCTGCGTGATCTGGTGCGCGAGCTCGCGCGCGATGATGTCCGTGCCTCCGCCTGCAGGAAACGGCACGATCAGGTGGATCGGTTTCGAAGGCCACGTGTCGGCGAAGGCCGCGGACGAAACGGTGAGTGCGAAAGCTGCCGCCAGGGCGGCGCGGCGCGACAGGGTGCTCATCGGGGATGTCTCCTTGTGATGCGGCACTGTAGACGCGCGTTGCACGCCGTACAATGTCGTTTCACGTAATGAACCATGGTCCGAAACGCGAAACAATCGGCGCCTGAAGACGCAGGCGGCGTCACTGCCGTCACGCGCGCACTTGCGCTGATGGAGTGCTTCCAGGTGGGCGAGGCGTCGCTTTCGCTCGCCGAGCTCAGCCGTCGCTCGGGCATGCACAAGACGACGGTGCTGCGCCTGGCACGCACGCTCGCGCTGTCGCAGTACATGGTGCAGACGGAAGACGGCCAATGGCGTCTTGGCCCGGCGACGGGCTGGCTCGGCGCACGGTACCAGGCAGCGTTCGACGTGAACAACGTGGTCGAACCCACGCTGCACGAACTCGCGAAGGCCAGCGGCGAGAGCGCTTCGTTCTACGTGCGCGAGGGCGACATCCGCTCGTGCATCGCGCGGGTGGAGGGTCCGCGCTCGGTGCGTCACAACGTGCGCATCGGCGAGCGTCTGCCACTGAACAAAGGAGCGCCCGGCCGCGTGATCCTCGCGTTCTCCGGCATGAAGGGTGACATTTACGAGGAGATCCGCCAGCGCGGCTTCCACATCTCCATGGGCGAGCGCGAGGCGGAGGTCTCCAGTGTCGCCGCGCCGGTGTTCGGGCTCAACTGGCGACTGCTCGGCTCGGTATGCATCTCGGGCCCGAGTTCACGCCTGACGATCAAGCGCCTCGAAAGCCTCGCAAAGATCGTGATTCGTGCAGCGAACCAGCTCTCTTACGCCATCGCCGGCGCAAAGTCGACGCAGACGCCCGCGGTCGTGTCGAAGTGGCATCCGTAAGCCGGACTTGCAGTTCACCCGAAGAGAGAGAAGGTCGCGTCGCCCACGTTGGCGATCAGCATCGCCGCGTGCGTATCCGTCGGCGTGACAGCCGCCGCGATCGCCATCCCATTGGTGATGCTTGCCTGCGGGTCGTTGTAGCTGATGCCTTCGCGAACTGCGAGCCAATCGGCGACGGCCGCCTTGTTGTCCAGCAGGTCCGCGACCCAACCCCACGTCGCGTCGCCCTTGAATGTGGATGCCGAGCCGAGCATCGTCTCCACGAGCGAGCCGCGCGTGTCCGCACCGCTGGCCAGCCGTCCGGCCCAGTAGTTCACATCGGCGTCGGGAGGCGCGCTGGCGCCACTTCGCCCGAGCACGTTCGCGTAGATCACCTTCACGAAATCGGCCTGCGACATGCCGGCCGAATAGTGGGTCAGGTCGCTGTACTGCACGGCGGCCGAGTAAAAGCCGTCGGCGATCGAGGTGAGCGACTGGCCCGCATGAAATTGCGTCATCCAGTACTGCAGCCCGTCGGCGTCGGGCTCGCGATTGAAGAACGCGACGTACAGCTCCTCGAGTGTCTTGAGGTCCGCGGGGGAGAGCAGTGCCGCCGTCTGCCCGATGCCGAGGTTCACTGCCATGTCGGCAAACTCGAGGTGCTCGACACCACTGATGGTTTGAACGTGCGTGAAGTTCGCGTCGTCGGTAATGGTGAAATTGCCCGCCGAGCCTTTCACGGTGAACGCGCCGCGCGCTGCCGCGAAATCGACCGTGTCGCTGCCCGCTCCACCCGTGATGGTGGCACTGCCTGCACCAGCGTAAACGGTTGCAACGCCTGCGCCAAGAGTGATCGAATCGTTGTGCGCACTGGCGCGCACGTCGATCGCCTCCGACTGTTGCCGCAGGTCCAGCTTCACGGCTGCAGTGGCAGCGGACAAATCCACGAGCTGCACGTTCGCGAGCTGCGCATCGCTCGCGCCATTGAAATCGAGCGATGTCGAATTCAGCACGAGCGTGTTTTCGCCACCGGCCAGATCGACCGTCTCGTGCCCCACGAAGCCGACCACGGTGTCGTTTGAACTCGAACCGGTGATCGTGTCGCCGAACGTGCTTGCGATCACCTTGTTCGCGACGGCGTCGAAGGGGATGAACACATTGTCGTGCGCGAGCCCGCCCAAGGCGTCCTTGCCAATCGAGCTGAAGGTGCCTGGCGTCAGGTTCACGTGCGAAGCGACGATCTGCTTCGACAGGTCCAGCGTGATGGCCGCGCCGGACGACACCAGGCCTTGCACCGGCACCGAAGTCGCACTGAAGGTGAATACCTGGGTGCTGCCTGCATGCAATTCGTTCGCGCCGTAGAGGTACTGCACGGCGGCGATGTCGACGAGGTCCGGTGTCGTCGAAGTGGCTCCGTCGGGGCCGCTGACATACGACATCACGGACCACTGCGTGTTATCGAACGCGGCCGGCGCGAACGGCGTGTCGGTCGTGCTGCCTGCAGTGTCGTAGTCGCCCGGATGCTTCAGGCCCAGGGCATGTCCGATCTCGTGGATCAGGCTATCGAAAGCAACGCTTCCCAACGAATAGTCCGTGTACTTCGAATCGATGAACACGTCGGCTTGCGCCAGCGATCCTTGTGAGTTGGTGACCGTGTTCGTGACTCCGCCGGCGTTGATGTTGGACAAATCCGCAATCCCGAACCTTATCTGCCCGGCGCTGGGAGTCGACGTTTCGGTAAACGTGACGTTGGCTGCCGCCGAGTAAACAGTCAGCACCTGACGAACCGCCGTCCGCTCAGCCGTGGTCATAGCGGAAAACGATGGGAAGCCGTCGGCGGCCGAATCGAGGAATGAATATGTGAGCGACACCGGTGTCCCAAGCGACGACGGCGGGTTCCAGCGGTAGTCAGGATGCACTTGCAATCTCAGCACCGACTGGACCAGCGCGTCCGGCGATTCCGGCGCAGCAGTGAACTGGTACGTCCCGGCTGCGCCGTCGCCGTCCACGCGCACGTAGTACGTGCCTGTGGCCGGCGCCGAAAATCCCAGTTGCGGATCCGCGTCGGTGCCGGGGCTGGTGGTGTAGATCGGGGTGTTATCGAGCGAATCGAGGGGCGAGAAATCAGCGCCGAACACGGCCACCGACGGATCGGCAAGCGTGCCTTTGCCCGATGCAGCGCCAAGCACGTCGAACTGGTAGATCTGCCCCGCAGTGAGTTGCACGGCGTACCAGTCGGGCGTGCCGGCCTTCATCGCGCCCGTGATGACTGCGCCAATCGCCACTGTCGTTGGCGCGACGCTCGGGAGGGAGCCCACATGCGCGTCGACGGTGAACGGACTGCTGTCGAGGCCGCTGCCTTTCACCTCGAATGTGTAGGTCGATTGCGCGACCGCTGACACATCCACTTCTGTAGTGCCAGTCGCCGCGGCCGACTGCACGAGGTGTCCCGTGCTGTCGTAGATGTTCAGGTCGTAGATCGGGAACGAGGCCGAGGCAGAGGGTGTGAAGTGAAACTGGAGCAGTCCCTTCGCGTCGGCAGTCAGCCTGTAGTACGCGCTGCCTTGGCCGTTGGTCAATTCGCCGGTGATCGGCTGGTCGAGCGCGATCGTCTCCGCTGTCGACAGGCTGCGGTTCGCCCCGGTTTCGTACGAGGAAGTCGCGATGTCGGATGCCTTCACCGAAAAGGTGTACGGCGTCGTGACGAGCGAAGTGTTCGACGTGACCTGGATGTAGTACGTGCCGGCCGCGAATGCGTCGAAAGTGTGAGATGCACCGAGGCCCCACCCGACGCTGCCGCCGGCAAGGCGACTCGTGCTGCTGGTGTAAGCGCCGACCCAATAGCTCCACTGGTCGGCCGGCGCGCTGCTGGAGAAATCGATCTCGTAGACACCCGGCGTGGTGATCTTGATCTTGAAAAGATCCTGGTCCGAACTCGATGATGTCTTGCCGGTGACGACGTCCCCCACGGCAATCGCATTCGCCGACGACAGGGTATTGTTAGCCTCTACTTCATTGATATTCACGCCGGCCTCCTCCAGCGCCCAATGTAATCGACCCGTCGCGATTTACAGCGTGATGGCGACCGTCTGGAACCCCACCCGCGCGCTCCCCACCTTGATCTTCACCTCGCCGTTGCCCGCAAGCACCAGCGTGACGAACCGTTCGTGCGAATTGCCGCGCGTCCACGGCGAGAAGATGCTCGAGCCGCCGTACAGGCCACCACCCCAGCCTTCGAGATGGCCGATTTCGATTTCGCTCGAAGGTGCGACAACATGCGCACTGCCGGCGCTCACGGCGATGCGCAACGGCTCCACATGCGGCAGCTTGCGCGCCGAAGGCAGGCCGTAGCTGCCGAGATAGCCGGTGTTGGCAATGCGCAGGTCCACCTGCAGGTGATCGCCGTGACGCTCTTTCTTCACGACCTCCACGACGATGCGCGGCGCGAGTGCGGCCACGCGCAGGAATGCCGCGCTTTGGTCATTGCAGGTCTGCGCTAGCCGCTCGTAGGGCGGGTTCCACAGGCCGACACGCGGATCGAACCCGCCCACTTCCACTTCGCCCAGTTGCGGATGTACGGCCTTGCGCCAGCGCTTGAAGATGCGCCCGGCGTTGTGCTCGCGATCGAACTGCGCGAACTTGCGGATGTCCTCGCGCGTGATCTTCGAATACGAATCGACAAAAGGCTTGCGACGCTCCAGGCCCGCCTGCTTGAACACGTCCCACAGCTCCACCACGTAGGCGAGCGCGCCGCGCTGGTGGTACGCGTAATCGGTCATGTCGCCGCGCAATGGCTTGTCGGGCTCGTAGAGGAATTCGTGAAAGCCGCTCACCACCGCATAGCCGGTGTGCTTGACCATCCACGCTTCGACCTGTTCGTACACCGCAAAATCGCCCTGGTCCATCTTGCTGTCGGGCTTGTCGCCCAGAGGACGGATCAACACGCCGCCGAAGGTGTGCAGATTGAGCCAGCAGAAGATGTTCGGGTGGCGCGAGGTGAACTCCAGCACCGCACGCGTTTCGGGCGCGCTGCCCGGGTAGTGGCCCGCGCCCACCTGTTCGGGCTCCGCCGCCCACGAGTGCGGGAAATTGCGGTTGAAGTCGTAGGGGTTGTCCGAGAGGAAGTTCGGCGCGGGCACATGCCGGCCGTCGTAGTTCGCGATGTGCCCTTCGGGATAGAGCTTGTAGAAAGGCCCTTCGTCTTCGGGCTGGCGCGCGACCATCACGGGCGGATCGAGCGGCTTGCCGTCATCGCCGCGCAGCTCCACCAGTTCGCCTTGCGGATCTTGCACGCGCATGTAGCCGTGCATGCCATCGCCGTCGATGTCCGCGCTTTTCCAGTGCGCGTGGCCCGTGGCCGTGCGATCGTCCATCGGCGTGGAGCGCACATAGCGCGCCTGCTTCAGCACGGCCTCGGCGCCGTCGGGCGAGATGCGCGGCACGATGTAGAAGAGCGTGTCGCGCAGTGTTTCGAGCATCGCGGCCGGCAGCGCCGTGCCACCTGCGGTGCTTGCGCCTGTGTGCAT
>DATJJL010000225.1:0-5707 GCA_035492155.1 Ramlibacter sp.
TCCTTTACTTCCGTGATCCGGCCGCAGGGCGCTCGTGCACCTGGAGACGTTCGTTGTGCATTGGTCGCAGTCAATTGCGGCCGCGAGCATGCCCGCTAGGTCTTGGCCGATGCAACAGCAACGTGTCCAGGTCCGCGGATGCTGTGTGGCCGGATCACGGAAGTAAAGGCGGAGCTCGCAATCGGCTGTTCAGGCCGATTGCGGCGGGGGACATGGAGTGATCCGGCCACACGGCGTCCGTGGACCCGCCACCAGCTCCAAATAGTCCGGGTGCTTGCGCAGCCAACCTTGCAGGTAATCGCAAGTCGGAATCATGCGGTAGACGACCTCCGCGGCTTGGTGGCCGTCAACGTCGAGAATGTAGCGGTGTCGATCGGGGTGGTCGGCAATCATTCACGCGTTATGAAAGCGCCGAGCTGGTCCATGCCGGATTGCCACGCGCGTGCCATGACGCCCATCGCCTCGTTCGCATCGAACTGCTTGCCCGTTGCGGCGGCGCGCGCACCCTTGAGGATGAGCGATTTGTTCGCCGACGAAATCTCGCGGAACTGCGCGGCTGCCTGATCGAAGCCAAGCCACTCCATGTGCGCCGCCGCAAGCTCGAAGGCCGCGCCCGCCTGGCGGATCGATGCGAAAGCCCACGCGTGATAGTGCTCGAGGCCCGCTTCGCGCATCGAAGGCATGTCGCGCGCGAAGCGCTCGCCGAAGGCCGTGAAAGGATTTCGCTGGGGACGCCACTCGTAGTGCGTTCGCAGCAGGCGCAACGCACGCTGCTTCAAGTCATCATCGCTTCGCTTCGCACGCCGGTCGATGTGTACAAGCTCCGCGAAAAGCGGCATCGGGCCCGGACGAAACGTCTCTTCGTAATCTTCGCCCTGCAGCTCGAAATAGCCCGCGTTGTGAAAGTACCCGATGCGCTTTGCATTCGTGTCGATGCGATCGATGAGGATCGTCGTCTTGGTGTGCTTGCTGCGGTAATCCGTGCCCGCGGTGTCGGGCAGCCAGAAGGCATCCGCTTCCGTGCTCACCAACTTGCCAGTTGCGAGATGCTCGACGACATGGTCCGCGAGCGGGCGCCACACCGTCAGCTCCTGCACGTCGATGCCGTACAACTCACGCAACTCGGCATGCGGCGGCTTGAAGAAAGTCCACTGGTCGCCTTCGAAGTCAACGGCAATCGTGTGTCCCAGCATCGCCAGCGGCTCGAGATCGAGCGAGCGCACGAGCCCTGTCCAGAGGTCGATATAGCAGTTCTTCTCCGGCCAATCCATCACGCCCGCTTCCGTCATGGCCAAAGTTGGCTTCGCACGTCCGCGGGCCATTCCTTCGTGTCGAGGCCGTGCGTGTTGAGCAGCGCAAGCGCGACACGTTCCAGGCCGAATCCCAGGCATGCGGTTTGCGCAGTGGCTCCGTCTGCCGTGCGAATGCCGAACTTGCCGCTGAAGTGATCCTGGTGCCAGTTGAAGGAACACACCGCCGTCGGCTTGTCCTCGGAGATCACGGGCACGAGGATCTCGAACTTCAGGCGCTGCTCCACTTGCTGCGCGGCCATCATCCTGCCCGTGCGTCCGAAGAATGGATCGGCAGCGACATCCGGCTTTGCGTCCAGGCCCAGCCGCTGCAAAAGCTCAAGGCCACGCTCAAGCCATGCATCGCGCCACGATACAACCTCGTCCTGCTCGCCGAGGCGAACGAACTCCCGCATGCGAAACGACTGCAGTCGCGTGGGTTCATCGGAAGGCTCGTGCCGGAAGACCCAGCCCAACACCGTGATGAGCCTTCCGCCTCCGGGAAGCAGGCCGCTGAAATTCGCGTACACCGGGTAGCACGCGGCCGGTGCGAGCATCACATCTGTCGGCGACAGCATCGCCTCCCAATCCTCGCCGTCGCGCGCACGTCGCGCGACTTCCCTCGCATCGCCCTCGCCGCCGGAGAAGCTGTGCACGGACCCGGCAAGCTGCGGAAAGTTGTCCAGATAGCCGAGTTTTTCGATCAACGTGCGCGGCACCACGGGCGGAAACTGCAGCTCCTGCGCGCCATCGTCTTTCGTCTCGCGCATCACGAGATCGTCGAAGCGCCGGATGATGTCTTCGAGCGCCGTGCCGCGTCCCCACACGCCTTTCACGCCGGAGGGCATCACAAAGTCGTGCTCCACCAAAGCACGGTGGAATTCGTTCATCGGGTACTGCATCAGGGAAGATCTTTCGAGACGAGCAGCATCTGCGCACTCTTGGAGTTGATGCGGTCGTTGGAAATCATGATCGAGGCCGACAGCACGTCGCGGTAGTGCCGGCCCAGCGAAAAAGGGCTGTCGTTCTTGTAGCCGAGGATGCCGACGATCTGCAGCGCCGCATGCACGATGCGCGGTGCGGCTTCGGAGCACGACACCTTCAGGTTGTTCAGCCGCAGCGCCCATGGCATTCCCATGAGCGGCTCCCGATCATCGCCGAGCTCATCGAAAGCTTGCGCAGCAGCCCACCACGTCTGCTTCATGGCCTGCAACTGCGACCACGCTTCGGCGAGGCGCTGCGCCGTCGGCGGCAGCGAGCCGGGCGACTGACGCGCTTGTCCGCGCACGAAGTTCGCGGCACGCGCCACTGCATCGGCCGCAATGCCCCACCACAGAGACGACCACAGGATGTGCGAATACGGCACCATGGTCTGCGCACTGGAGTCGGCGAAAGCGCCGGGCACGATCTGCCTTTCGTCACCGCGCGATTCGAGTCGAAACCCCGGGCTGCAAGTGCCGCGCATGCCCAGCGTGTCCCAGCTCGTCGTGCGCTTGAGCTCGCAGTCGGCTCGGTTCACCATCACCAGCACCTGGTCGCTCTTCGCCGCATCCGCATTGCGGCGGCACGTGACGAGGATCGCGTCCGCATGTTCGCAATACGAGCCGGTGGTCGCATCCTTGTTCAGCACGAAGCGGCCGCCTTGTCGTTCGACGGCGCAGACGCTCGAACGCGTATCGCCGAAGGTGCCGACCTCCGACGTCATCGACGCGAGCAGCCATTGCTTGCGCACCATCTCGCGCATCCACTCGCGGAAGAACTCGTCATGCGCGCCGTGACGCGCGATGCACGCGAGCTGGCTGTAGTGCATCGCCAGCACCATGGCGCTGGAGCCGCAGGCCTGCGCGAGCGTGGAACACAACTGCGCGAGCTCGGTCATCGTGCAGCCTGCGCCGCCGAACTCGGGCGGCACACACGCACCAAGCAAGCCGTTGCTCTTCAACGCTTCGACAGTCTCTGTCGGGAAGCGTGCATTCGAATCGACATCGCCTGCGTTCGGTGCCGCGACTTCCTGCGCTATTCGCTTTGCCGACGCGAGCAAGGTGCGAAATTTCTGCGTGGGCGTAATGACAGCTGCGTCCATGCAAGCGCATTGTTGCCTCATCGGTGTGCGGCTGTGTCAGACAAAGCCGCGATACATCGACAGTGCCAGCGTGAGGCGCTCCGCAGCGCCTCGTTTTTCGGTACAACCCCAGCGTTAGAGAGCAGTACACACCAGGGAGCACATTACCTTGCGCGACCTCGAAGTTGGAGGCCCGAAGGCTTGCGGCGCACGATTGGGTTTCGACCTGGCGCGCGTGAGCGGCATCGCCGAATCCATCCGCCTTTTCGGGCGGCGCTTCACCGATCGGCTTTTCACCGACGGCGAGATCGACTATGCGCTGTCCGGCACCGGCCAATGTGCCGAGCGCCTGGCCGCGCGCTTCGCGGCGAAGGAAGCCGTGATGAAAGCGCTCGGCTTGTCGGAAGCCGGCGTCGGTTGGCGCGACATCGAGGTGGTCAAGCAAATGGACGGCGGATGCGCGGTGGCGCTGCATGGCGAAGCACGGCGCCGCGCCGACGCGCTGCGCGTGCGCCACATCCTGCTGAGTCTCAGCCATGACGGCGATTGCGCCGGTGCGGTGGTCCAGGTGCTGCTCGATGAGGAGAAACAAGGACATGAACACACTCACTGACGACGTCGACCTCACGATGGAGCAGCGCATCCGCGATGTGCTGCGCGAATACGGGCGGCTCAACAAGAACGTCGATGAGCTTGACGCCGGCACAGACCTCTACCAGTCGGGAATGACATCGCACGCAAGCGTCAACGTGATGCTCGGGCTCGAAAGCGATTTCGACGTCGAGTTTCCCGACCACATGCTCAAGCGCAGCGTGTTCGCGAGCATCGGCGCCATCCGGCAGGCGCTTGCGCAGCTGGTGGCAAGCTGAAAGGCGACATGGAATGGTCTCTCGCCTCGGGCACCGATCCTGAAGCTGCGCCACAGGATGATGACTGGATCGCGATCGCCGGGCCGATGACGGCGGCGGCGGCGCTGGGGGAACGCGAGGCTCGCGACTTCGACGAAGAGGCCTGGTGGTGGCGCGCTCGTTTCGATGCGCAGCCAGGAGCGCAGGTACTCGGCCTGGACGGGATCGCGACGTCTGCGCAAGTCTGGCTCAATGGCGAGCAAATCGTGTCGAGCACGAACATGTTCGTCCGGCATCGCGTCGACGTGGCCAAGCTCTTGCGCAGGACGGGCAATGAATTGCTGATTCGCTGTGCGCCGCTCAATGCACAGCTGAAGGCGAAGCGCCCGCGTCCTCGGTGGCGCGCGCCCATGGTGGCGAACCAGCAGCTGCGTTGGTGGCGCACGACGCTGCTCGGGCGCACGCCCGGCTGGTCGCCGCCTCTCGCGCCAGTAGGCCCGTGGCGCGATGTGTGGCTCGGTCCGCGCGAGGCCGTGATCCGCGAATCATTGTGGCTGCACTCGCAAGTCGATGGTGGCGAAGGCGTCGTGCGCTGGAAGCTCGATGCGCCTGCCGAACTTCATCTCTCGCGAGACGGCCACGAATGGAAGTCGCAAGACGGCCTCCTGCGCATTCCCGATGTGGCCCTGTGGTGGCCGCACACGCACGGCGAACCTGCCGTGTACGAGGCAAGCTTGCGCGTCGGCGATCACGTGATCTCCCTGCCGCCCATCGGATTTCGCACGATCGAGGCCGATACATCGGATGACGGCTTCGGTCTTCGCGTCAACGGCGAGCCTGTGTTCTGCCGGGGCGCGGTATGGATGCCTCTGGATCCCGCGAGTTTGCGTGCGGGTTCTGAGATGTACACCCATGCGCTCTCGCAAGTGTGCGATGCAGGCATGAACATGCTGCGCGTGGCGGGCACCACGGTGTACGAAGAAGACGCGTTCTACGACGCTTGCGATCGCGCCGGTGTTCTCGTGTGGCAGGACTTCATGTTCGCGAACATGGACTATCCGCTGCACGACGAAGCTTTCGCGCGATCCGTTGAAACCGAAGTGCGCCAGCAATTGCAGCGATTGCATGCCCACCCATGCATGGCAGTGCTCTGCGGCAACAGCGAGGCCGAGCAGCAAGCCGCGATGTGGGGTGCGCCGCGCGAGGCGTGGGAGCAGCCGCTCTTTCACGACAAGCTGCCCCGCCTGTGCGAGGCTCTCGCGCCGCAGATTCCTTATTGGCCTTCGAGCACGCATGGCGGCGCGCTGCCGCAGCAGCCCGACACCGGCACGACGTCGTACTACGGCGTCGGCGCGTACCTGCGGCGTATCGAAGACGCACGATTGTCGAATCTAAAATTCGCGACCGAATGCCTCGCCTTTGCGAACCTGCCGCGTGAGTCGACGCGGGAACACTTGCACGTTCCTCGCGATCTCGGTGCGATGTGGGACTTCGCGGACGTGCGCGAC
>DATJJL010000226.1:0-8448 GCA_035492155.1 Ramlibacter sp.
CGAAACCAAGCCGGCCGAGCGCGACAAGCTCTACAAGCAGGCACAGGTGATCTTCAAGGAACAGGCGCCGTGGTTCACCATCGCGCACGCGGTGCAACTGAAGCCCGTGCGCAAGGAAGTGATCGACTTCAAGCTGTCGCCGTTCGGCCGTCACGTGTTCTACGGAGTCGATATCAAGGAGTGAGCGGATGCTGGCGCTGCTCGTGAGGCCGATCGCCTCGCATGACCGCGTCGGCTGGCTGCCGCTTTGGGACGGCTACAACGCCTTCTACGGCCGATGCGGCAGGGCGGCGCTCGATGAGCGTGTCACGGCGCAGACGTGGCAGCGGTTCTTCGATGCGTCGTCGAACGTTCGCGCGCTCGTCGCCGAGGTCGATGGCCGCGTTGTCGGCCTCGCGCATTGCGTCATCCACACCAGCACGTCGCGGCTGGCCGATGTCTGCTACCTGCAGGACCTGTTCACCGAGCCCTCAGTGCGCGGCAAAGGCGTGGGCCGCGCGCTCATCGATGGCGTCAAGCAGCTCGCGCGGGACGCGCGCTGCTGCCGCGTCTACTGGCACACGCAAACATCCAATACGGCGGGCCGCGCGCTTTACGACAAAGTCGCGCAGCACAAGGGCTTCATCGTGTACAGCGCGGAGCTCGATTGATCTCTTCCTGATCGCTTGCGCCTCGAGTTCGCCGAGAATGCCGCATGCGCACAGCCATTGTCTCGGCCATGCACGAGGAGCTCTCCGCCGTGCTCGCGCTGATGCCCGACGAGCACAAGGTCACGGTGGCCGGTCGCGATTTTTTCGACGGTCACTTGCATGGCAAGCCCGTCGTGGCGGTGCTCTCGCGCATCGGCAAGGTCGCCGCGGCGACGACGGCTGCGCTTCTCGCGGATCGATTCAAGGTCGATCGCATCGTGTTCACCGGCGTCGCGGGCGGACTCGCGCCGGGCGTGGAGCGAGGTGACGTGGTGATCGCCGATGCCTTCATGCAGCACGACCTCGATGCCTCGCCGATCTTCCCGAAATACGAAGTTCCGCTTTACGGCTGCGATCGCTTCGCGACCGACGCAGCACTCACACGCGATCTTGCGGCCGCTGTGCACCGCGCATTGCCGGGCACGAGGGTGCACCGCGGTCTCATCGTGAGCGGCGACCGGTTCGTCGCGACCACGGCCGAATCGCTGACGCTGCAAACGGTGTTGCCCGAAGCGCTTGCCGTCGAGATGGAAGGCGCGGCGATCGCGCAGGTGTGCCACGACTTCGGCGTGCCTTTCGCCGCCGTGCGCACGATCTCCGATCGCGCCGACGACGAGGCGCATGGCGATTTTGTCTCGTTCATCCGCGAGGTGGCGAGCCGGCACTCGGCGGCGATCGTGGCGGCGCTCCTCGCCTGAGTTCTGTTCAGTTCTTCGCGAAAGATCGCGTGAGGGCCAGCGTCCAGTTCGAAGGACGAAGGCCGTTCAGCCGCTGCGCGCGGCTCATGTCGAATGTCCACTTGTCGCTCGCGAACCAGCGCACCCCTGCGCGGGCGAAGCCGGTACGATTTTCCACGTAGCGTTCGATCGCGAACTGCCATCGCTTGCTCGGGGTCGTCCAGTCGGTCGCAACGCCGGAACGAGCCTGGTTGCCGTCATGCAGCCAGTCGCGACCAAGATTGCCGTGGAACTGCCAGCCTTCCCGGGGCTGCAGCGTGAGCAGCGCCGACACCGTCGTTCCCTGGTACCGCGGATTGGCCCTCGTATCCCATTGCGGCGTGATCGAAAAACCGACGTGAACAGCGTCGTTCAACGGCCGCGCCCACTTCAGTTGCGCCTGCCAAGCGTCGCTGCGCGCGCCCTGCAGTCGGGACGGTTCTGCGGCGAGCGCGATCTCGATGCCGTGCACCCCGCATTGCCCGCCGACATGCATCAGGTCGTCGGAGGGCGACGCGCGAGTGACCCACGTTTCGAACTCGCAGTCGCCGTTTTCGAGGATGGCGGCGTCGTCGACGGAATGGTGTCCGCCTGCGGCCCACGACGCGCAGTGTGCGAGCAAGGCGAATGCGACGCCCGCCCGCCTCACCTCAGCCAGCCGCGCTTCCAGCAATACCACATGGGAAGGGCCGCGCTCAGGATCATCATCAGCACGACATAGGGATACGACAGGCGCCCGAGAATCGCAAACTCCGGGAACTGCAGGTTCATGCCGTAAATGCTTGCCACCAGCGTCGGCGGCAGCAGTGCCACGCTCGCCACCGAGAAGATCTTGATGATCTTGTTCTGGCTGAGGTTGATGAAACCCACCGTCGCATCCATCAGGAAGTTGATTTTGTCGAAGAGGAACGCGGTGTGGTTGTCCAGCGATTCGATGTCGCGCAGGATCTGCCGCGCGTCCTCGAACTGCTCCTGGTTCATGATGCGGCTGCGCATCATGAACGACAGCGCACGGCGCGTGTCCATCATGTTGCGGCGGATGCGTCCGTTCAAATCTTCGTGGCGCGCGATCTCGCCCAGAACCGCGCTCGCGAGATCGTCGGTGACGGTTCCCGAGAGCACCTGCTTGCTCACCTTTTCCAGTTCGTCGTAGATGCCCTCGAGCGTGTCGGCGGAGTATTCGGCGTCGGCGTCGAAGAGCTTGAGCAGCACGTCCTTCGCGTCCTCGATGAGGCCGGGTGCGCGGCGGGCGCGCAGGCGCAGCAGGCGGAACACGGGGACGTCTTCGTCGTGGATCGAGAAGAGCACGCCCTTGCTGCGCAGCGCGTCGTTCGTGAGGTTCATGATGAACGCGACGCGCACGGTGCGCGGTTCATCTTCGTCGGCGATGAGGAAGTCGCTCCTGATGTGCAGGTCGCCGTTGTCCTCTTCGTAGAAGCGCGCGGATTCCTCGATGTCCTCGTCCATCACGTCTTCGGGGATGGACAGGCCGAAATACTGTTTGATCCAGCGCTTCTCGTCGATGGTGGGCGCTTCGAGGTCGACCCAGATCGGCTGGAATTTCGAGAGCTCCTCGAGCGATTCGATTTCTTCCTGGAAGAGTCGCCCGTTGGCGAGCGTGAAGATGTTGAGCATGGCTCACTCCATGACATGTCTTGGTGGCGTTGTGAGGGCAAGGTTTGCTTTCAACGCCATTGGGTCACGGGCGTTGAAAGCTACCGACTCGGGTAGGTTTCCAAGGAGCCTTCTCCTGCTGTGGGAATGGCCGCGATTATGCCGTGCGAGCGGTCTCGTCGCTGAAGAACGCGAGCAGTTCTTCCTTGCGCGCGTAGGCATCCTGTTCGCCCAGCGCGATCAGCGCCTGCACGAACCCGGGCTCGAAGAGGAGGTAGCTCGCGAGTGCGCCGCCGCCGCCCTTGAGCGCACCCAGGCCGCCCAGCGCGCGGCGCACGGAGGGCGGCAATTCCTGCGCATGCTGCTGCGCGATCGCGTCGAGCGACTGCGTGGGCTGGACCGCGACAACGTCGATGCTGCGGTAGGGCAGCACGCTTGCGACTTCGCGCGGCAACTGGTGCAGCGTCTTGGTCACGCGCTGCGCCTGCTCGACGTCGGCTTGCAGCGTGTCATGGAAGACGCTGGCCATCGCTTGGCCCGCGATGCCGCCCAGCGTCGGGCCGCGCTGGACGGCATCGCCGGGCGCCTGGATCAGGCCGGAGCGTTGCGGCTGGCCGACGCCGACCACCAGCACCTTGTGCGCGCCCAGGTGCATGGCGGGCGACAGCGGCGAGACCTGCCGCATCGAGCCGTCGCCGAAGTATTCCGGATGGCCGTCAACCCAAAGCGGCGTGGCGGGAAAAAGAAACGGGATCGCGCTCGAGGCCATGAGGTGCTCGATCGTGAGCGGCTGGTACTCCGCGCGCCGGCCCGGACGCATCCACGGCTCATGCTTCTGGTCGCGCGCGGTGTGGCAGAAAGTCCAGTGCGCGCCGCTCGTGTAGCTGGATGCGGTGACAGCAACGGCGTCGATGGCTTTCGAGGCGAGCGACTCTTCGATGCCTTGCAGCGAAATCGCATGGTGCAGCGTGTTCACGAGCGGCATGTTGTCCAGCAGGGCGCGCTTGGCGCGCGTCTGGCGCCACAAGGCCCACGCCGCCGCGACGCGCGAGACGCGCACCCATGCAGGCACATCGAGCCGGTAGACCTCCTGAGATCGCAGCCGCAGCCAGAAGCGCGAGAGATCGGCGAAGGCTTCCAGGCCCTGGGTCGCCGCGCCGGCGAGATAGGCGACGTTGAGCGCGCCGGCCGATGTGCCCACCAGTATCTGGAAAGGAAACGAGGCCGCGCTGCGCCCGGCCTGCAGCCGCAGCATCGCCGCGAGCGACTGCAGCACGCCGACCTGGTAGGCCGTGCGCGCGCCGCCGCCCATCAGCACGAGCGCGTGCAGCGGGCGTTTCGGGCGCACGAGGCCCGCGTGGATGATCGTCCCCAGGCTCATTGGGCCTTCCTCGTTTTCCATCGTAGATGAGATCACCCGCCGCAGGCAACGGCTGAGGCAGGACAAGTCCTACAAATTCGGGCCGAGGCGTCCGACAGACCCGCTCATCCGGGCTGCCTACATTAGGGCCTGATCTTCCTGGCGAGGCAGTTTTGCCGGGACGCGAAGGAGTTTTCCATGATTCAGCTGGCGAACGACCCGGAAGCGAGCCGGTCTTTCCAACGCGCTGCCGGCGGCAGCGAAGCGAAAGCCACAGCGGCGCAGGAGCGCCCTATTCGCGGCGGTCACGCGTGGCCTTTCGTCAGCCAGTATGCGGCGCCGACAGCCCGCAAGGAAAACACCGACAAGCCTGCCGCGCAGAACAGCGGCAGCTGATGCAACGCAGTACGACAAGCTGGAGAACCAATTCAATGGCCAAGGAATTCAAGACCACGAACCGCTTCACCGACACGCCGCGCGACAAGCCGGTGACCGAGCGCACCGAGCACGCGAACCTCGATCGCCCCGGCGCGCAGGCCCATCCGAAGGCCGCTCGCGGATGGAAGGATGACGTCGACGCGGCTGCCGCGTGGCAGCGTTACGCCTTCTAAGACCCAACGCATTCATCGGAAAGCCGCCCTCGGGCGGCTTTCTTTTTTGTTGGGCTGCGCAATCGAATTTCCTTGTGCGCCAAGCACTTGCCACAGCGGCGGACAAAGCGTTTCAGGCGCTTTCCGACGTTGACTGAAATCAATTGCAATTCGAAGAGGGCTTGGGCATAGTGAGTTGACCAATGCGGAAAACAAGTTCTCCCCGCCGCACCTCTCCACAGCGGCAAATCCCCCGGCAAGCCATGTAGCAACAGGAGGTTCATTTATGAACTTGACGATCAGCGGTCACCATCTCGAAGTCACTCCCGCACTTCGCAATTACGTGACCACCAAGCTTGATCGAATTACCAGGCACTTTGACCAGGTCGTCGACGTCAAGGTCCTGCTGACAGTGGAGAAACTGAAGGAAAAGGAGCGACGACAGCGAGCCGAATGCATGATCCACGTGAAGGGCAACGACATGTTCGCCGAATGCTCGCACGAGGACCTGTACGCAGCCCTGGATCAACTGGTCGACAAGCTCGATCGCCAGGTGGGCAAGCACAAGAAGAGGGTCCAGGACCACCACGGACCTGCAGTGAAGCGGATCATGTAATCCACCACAGTACGAGGCGCCCCGAGGGGCGCCTCAGCGTTTCTACCGAGGCTCGGTTCTGTTGCGATGCATAATGGATGACCGCAACCATGAACCGCCTTGCGTCCATCCTGCCCGCCGCCCAGGTCCTAGTCAGCGTCGACGCCAGCAGCAAGAAGCGCGCGTTCGAAGAAGCGGGCCTCCTGTTCGAGAACCTCCACGGCCTGTCGCGTGCGTTGATCACCGACAGCCTGTTCGCGCGCGAACGCCTTGGCTCGACAGGCCTTGGCCACGGCGTCGCAATTCCGCATGGACGCATCAAGGGCCTGAAGGCGCCGATGGCGGCGCTCTTCCAGCTCGGCAGCCCGATCGGCTTCGATGCACCGGACGAGCAGCCGGTGTCGCTGCTGATCTTCCTTCTCGTGCCCGAGGCCGCCACGCAGAAGCACCTCGAAATTCTTTCCGAAATCGCGGAGCTCTTGTCCGATGCCGCGCTGCGCGAGAGGATGAAAGCCTGCACAGACGCTGCCGAACTGCACGCGATGATCGCGAACTGGCAGTCGTCGCAGTCGGCGTGAAGCCCGCAAGGCGCCGTGAAGCCCACAGTCATCAGTGCCGACGTCCTGTTCGAGGATCACCGCGCGCAGCTGAAGTGGGAATGGGTTGCGGGCCTGGGTGCCTCCGAACGCCGCTTCGATGAAGTCGCCGTGCGCGCGGCGCGTTCGGGCGCCGATCTTGTCGGCTACCTCAACTACATTCATCCTTACCGCGTGCAGTGCCTGGGCGAGCGCGAGGTTGCCTATCTCACCAACGCCACGGCGGAAGATTGCGCCAGGCGCATTTCGCGCATCGTCACGCTCGAGCCGCCGGTGCTCGTGCTCACCGACGGGCAGGTGGCGCCCGAAGCGCTGCTGCAGATGTGCGAGCGTGCGCAGATTCCGATGTTCGCCACCCAGGAGCCGTCGGCATTCGTCATCGACGTGTTGCGCGCGTATCTGTCGAAGCACTTCGCCGAACGCACGTCCATGCACGGCGTGTTCATGGACATCCTCGGGCTGGGTGTGCTGATCACCGGCGAATCCGGCCTGGGCAAGAGCGAGCTGGGCCTCGAGCTCATCTCGCGCGGCAACGGCCTCGTTGCCGACGATGCGGTGGATTTCTATCGCATCAACCAGACGACCATCGAGGGCCGCTGCCCCGAGCTGCTGCAGAACCTGCTGGAAGTGCGCGGTATCGGCCTGCTCGACATCCGCGCGATCTTCGGCGAGACGGCGGTGCGCCGCAAGATGCGCCTGAAGCTCATCGTGCATCTCGTGCGCCGCGAGACGCTCGAGCGTGAATACGAACGCCTGCCTTACGAGCCGCTCACGCAGGATGTGCTGGGCGTGCCGGTGCGCAAGGCCGTGATCCAGGTGGTGGCCGGCCGGAACATCGCCGTGCTGGTAGAAGCGGCCGTGCGCAACACCATCCTGCAGCTGCGCGGCGTCGATACGTATCAGGAGTTTGTCGAGCGGCATCGCCGCGCGATGGAGAACGGCGGCTGAACTATTTCGGCCGGTGCGGGCAGTTCACCTTCGTGCAGTTCGCATACAGGCTCAGCGCATGGTCCGCGATCTCGAACCCCTTGGCCTTTGCGACGTCGTTCTGCCGCTTTTCGATCTCGGCGTCGTAGAACTCTTCGACGCGTCCGCAATCGAGGCAAACCATGTGGTCGTGGTGGGTGCCCTCGTTCAGCTCGTAAACGGCCTTGCCGCTTTCGAAATGGCTGCGCGACAGGATGCCGGCCTGCTCGAACTGCGTGAGCACGCGATAGACGGTGGCCAGGCCGATGTCCGAGCGCTCCTGAAGCAGGATACGAAAGACATCTTCGGCCGTCATGTGCCGCTGGCCGCCTTTATGGAAGACATCCAGGATCTTCAGCCGCGGCGCCGTCGCCTTCAGGCCGGTGCTCTTGAGTTCGTCGAGGTTGGTCATGGCCGCCGCTACAATCGTTTCGATCATATCGCCTCCGAGCTTCCAGCCCATGCACGTCCTGTCGTCCCCCGCCGCACGCGCTGCGCTCGTCGCCTGCGCTTGCGCGCTTGCCGCTGGTTGCGGCAGTTTCGATCGAGCTTCCGAAAAAATTGCCGGCTCGATCACGCCGTACAAGATCGATATCGTGCAGGGCAACTTCGTGTCGCGCGAACAGGTGCAGGCGCTCAAGCCAGGCATGAGCCGGCTGCAGGTGCGCGACATCCTCGGCACACCGCTCGTCGCCGACGCGTTCCACAAAGACCGCTGGGACTACGTCTTCACCATCAACCGGCAGGGCGTCCCGCCTCAGGAGCACCGACTCGCGGTCTTCTTCAAGGGTGACGAGCTCGATCATTTCGATGGCGACGAGATGCCCACCGAAGCGGATTTCGTCGCCACGCTGGACAGCAAGCGCAAGGGCGCGAAGATTCCCGAGCTGGAAGCGAGCGAGGACAAGCTGCGCCGCTTCGCCGAAGAAAACAAGCCGCCCGCGGCGCCTGCCGAGCCGCCGCCCGCACCCGCCAGCGCGAGCTATCCACCGCTCGAGAGCAACTGACATGCACAAAGTAGCCGTCGCCGGCGCGAGCGGCCGCATGGGCCACATGCTGATCGAGGCGATTCGCGCTTCGGGCGATTGCCAGCTTTCCGGCGCCACCGACCAGCCCTCCAGTCCCGCCATCGGAAACGACGCCGCGGCTTTCCTCGGCCTGGCGAGCGGTGTGCCCGTCACGGCCGATGTTCGCGCGGCGCTTTCGAACACTGACGTGCTGATCGACTTCACGCGTCCCGAAGGCACCATGGAGCTTCTTCGGGCCTGCCGTGAGATGAAGGTCAACCTTGTCATCGGCACGACGGGCCTCGGCGAGGGCCA
>DATJJL010000227.1:0-4906 GCA_035492155.1 Ramlibacter sp.
GAGCGCCTGGACGTAGGCCACCTCAACCGGCGTTCTGCCGCCCTCCGAAAGGCCGGCGACCGGAAGCGCCGACGCGCCCGACGCTGCCGCCGGAGCGAACACGATGAACGTGAAACACGCTGCCGCGAAAACCCTCCACCCCATTCGCGCATTCTGCGCAATGGGCGAGGCCGCCGCAATGGTGCGATTAACCGCGGCCGACGAAGGGCATCTTCGTCGCCATCACCGTGTGGAACAGGACGTTCGCTTCCAGCGGCAGGTTGGCCATGTAGAGAATCGAATCGCCGACGATGTCCACGTCCATCAGCGGTTCGACGGCCACCGTGCCATTGGCCTGGGGCACGCCCTTGGCCATCTTCGCGGCGAGGTCGGTGAGTGCATTGCCGATGTCGATCTGGCCGACGGCGATGTCGTACTTGCGGCCGTCGAGCGATGCGGTCTTGGTCAAGCCGGTCACCGCGTGCTTCGTCGCGGTGTAGGCGACGGAGTTCGGGCGCGGCGCATGCGCCGAGATCGAGCCGTTGTTGATGATGCGGCCACCCATCGGGCTTTGGGCCTTCATCACGCGAAACGCCTCGCGGATGCCGTAGAACATGCCGTTGAGGTTGGTGTCGACGACGCGTTTCCAGTCGTCATCGGTGATGTCTTCGAGCAGCGTCTGGCCCAGGCCCATGCCTGCGTTGTTGAAAAGCAGGTCGACCCGTCCCCACTTTTTCACCGCGGCGTCGAACAGTGCGCGCACTTGCGCCGAATCGGTCACGTCGGTCGGCACGGCCAGGCCTCGGTCCGCCGAGCCCGATTCGCGAATAGTCACATCGAGCGGCTCCTTGCGGCGTCCCGCGACCGCAACGCACCAGCCGTCCTTCAGCAGCGCCAGTGCCGCCGCCTTGCCGACGCCCGTGCCGCCGCCCGTGACGATCGCGACCTTGTTCGAACCTTTGCCGTTTGCCATTTGCGATAACTCCTTGTTTTCAGCGCCGCACGCGGCCCTGCTTGAGCGTGGGCTTCTTCGACGCCGTCTTCTTCGGTTTCTCGCCCTTCACGCTCGCCTTCTTGGCGGCGGACTTGGACGTGCCCTTCCCCGGCTTCGGCGGCGGCGGCAGGCCCTTCTCGCGCAACGCGCGCGACACGAGCTCCTCGCCTTCCTTGACCAGTCGGAAATCGATCTTGCGGCCGTCCAGGTCGACGCGGCTGACCTGCACGCGCACGCGCGAGCCGATCGCGTAGCGAATGCCAGTGCGTTCGCCGCGCAGCTCCTGCCGCGCCTCGTCGAACTTGAAGTATTCGCCCCCGAGCTCGGTGATGTGCACGAGCCCTTCGACATACATCTGGTCCAGCGTGACGAAAATGCCGAAGGTTGTCGCCGCGGTGACGACGCCGCCGTATTCCTCGCCAAGATGCTCGCGCATGTACCTGCACTTGAGCCAGGCCTCGACGTCGCGGCTGGCTTCGTCGGCGCGGCGCTCGTTGGCGCTGCAATGAAGGCCCGCAGCTTCCCAGGCCAGCATCTCGCGCGTGGGCGCGGCGGTTTGCGTTTTCTTGGCCTGCTTGCCCGAGGCGTTCTTGCTCGCGGCGATGCGGCGCGACAGTTTTTCGTGGTGCTCGCCCGGCACGGGCAATGCAGGCAGCTCGTATTTCTCGCCGTTCAGGATCGCCTTGATCACGCGGTGCACGAGCAGGTCGGGATAGCGGCGGATGGGCGACGTGAAATGCGTGTACGCGTCGTACGCCAACCCGAAGTGGCCGCTGTTGAAAGGCGTGTAGATCGCCTGCTGCATCGAGCGCAGCAGCATCGTGTGGATCTGCTGCGCGTCGGGCCTGTCCTTCGTCGCTTCGGCGATGCGCTGGAATTCGGCAGGCAGGGGATCGTCCGTGATCGTGAGGCCGACGCCCATCGCCTTCAGGTACTGGCGCAGCGTTTCCTTTTTCTCGGGCGTCGGGCCTTCGTGGACACGAAAGAGTCCGGGGCGCTTGTTCTGCTGGATGAAGTCGGCCGCGCAGACGTTGGCGGCAAGCATTGCTTCTTCGATCAACCGATGCGCGTCGTTGCGCACTCGGGGCACGATCTGCTCGATGCGGCCGTTCTCGTCGCAGATGATCTGCGTCTCCGTCGTTTCGAAATCCACCGCGCCGCGCACCTCGCGCGACTTGAGCAGCACGCGATAGGCGTCGTGCAGGTTGAGCAGATCCTGAACGCGTTCCTTGCGCCTTGCCGCCTCGGGTCCGCGCGTGTTGGCGAGGATCGCGGCCACTTCCGTGTAAGTGAACCGGGCGTGACTCCACATCACGCCCGGATAGAACTGGTAGGCATAGATCTCGCCGGTGGATGCGATCAGCATGTCGGCCACCATGCACAGGCGCTCGACTTCGGGGTTCAGCGAACACAGCCCGTTGGAGAGCTTCTCCGGCAACATCGGGATAACGCGCCGCGGGAAGTACACACTCGTCGCGCGATCGTAGGCATCGACGTCGATGGGGTTGCCCGTGTCGACATAGTGGCTCACGTCGGCAATGGCGACGAGCAGGCGCCAGCCCTTGCCGCGTCCGACCTTGGCCGGCTCGCAATACACGGCGTCGTCGAAGTCGCGCGCGTCCTCGCCATCGATCGTGACGAGCGGAACGTCGGTGAGGTCGACGCGATTTTTCTTGTCCTCGCGGCGAACCTTGTCGGGCAATGCACGCGCAAGACCGATGCACGCATCCGAAAATTCGTGCGGCACGCCGTACTTGCGCACGGCGATCTCGATCTCCATGCCCGGGTCGTCGATCTCGCCGAGCACTTCCTTCACGCGCCCCACGGGCTGGCCATACAGGCTCGGCGGCTCGGTGAGTTCGACGACGACAACCTGCCCTGCTTTCGCAAGGCCTGTAGCGCCCTTGGGAATCAACACGTCCTGACCGTAGCGCTTGTCCTCCGGCGCGACGAGCCAAACGCCGCTCTCGTGCAGCAGGCGGCCGATGATCGGCTGCACAGGGCGCTCGATGATCTCGACGACGCGGCCCTCCGCGCGGCCCTTGCGGTCGTAGCGCACGACACGCACCTTTACACGGTCCTTGTGCAGCACGGCGCGCATCTCGTTGGGCGGCAGGTAGATGTCCATTTCGCCGTCGTCGCGAACGAGGTAGCCGTGGCCGTCGCGATGGCCCTGGATCACGCCTTCGATCTCGTCGAGAAGACCGATTCCACTGTGCGTGCTGGTGAGGTGAGTGACGTTTTTAATGTTAGAATCCTTGGTTCCTGAAAGCCCAGGTGGCGGAATTGGTAGACGCACTAGTTTCAGGTACTAGCGAGTAACATCGTGGGGGTTCGAGTCCCTTCCTGGGCACCAGACAATCATAAAGCCGGCTTGTTCGCCGGCTTTTCTTTTGCTGCGCTTCAGACGGGAATGGCAACGAGGTCGTGCCCTTGCGCGCCCACGATGCGCGCCTGCGTGAACTCACCGACCTTGAGCTGCTTGCTGATCTTTTGCGGCGGCAGAAGCTGGACGGTGCCGTCGATCTCCGGCGCGTCCGCGTAGCTGCGACCCAGGCCGCCCTTGCGGCCCAATGCGGGCGCGGAATCCACCAGCACCTGCATCGTCGCGCCGATGCGATCTTGCAGCCTCGCGGTGGAAACTTCTTCGGCCACGGCCATGAACCGCGCGCGGCGTTCCTCGCGAATCTCTTTCGGCAGCATGCCCGGGATGTCGTTCGCCGCTGCGCCTTCGATGTCGCTGTACGCAAAGCATCCAGCGCGATCGATCTTTGCCTCGCGCATGAAATCAAGCAGGTGCTGGAACTCTTCTTCGGTCTCGCCGGGGAAGCCCGCGATGAACGTGCTGCGCACGACAAGTTCGGGGCACATCTCGCGCCACTTCGCCAGGCGCTCGAGATTTTTCTCGCCGTTTGCGGGGCGCTTCATGCGCTTGAGCACATCGGGATGGCTGTGCTGGAAAGGCACGTCCAGGTAAGGAAGCACCTTGCCTTCGGCCATTAGCGGGATCACTTCATCCACAGATGGGTACGGGTACACGTAATGCAAGCGCACCCATGCGCCGTAGGGCTGCGCGATTTCGCCAAGCTGTTGTACGAGCTCCAGCATTCGCGTCTTCACGGGGCGGCCGTCCCAGAAGCCCGTGCGGTATTTGACGTCCACGCCGTACGCGGAGGTGTCCTGGCTGATCACCAGCAGCTCTTTCACGCCGCCTTCGAAGAGCGCCTTGGCTTCCTTCAGCACGTCGCCGATCGGGCGGCTCACCAGGTCGCCGCGCATCGACGGGATGATGCAGAACGTGCAGCGATGGTTGCAGCCTTCGCTGATCTTGAGATACGCGTAGTGCTTGGGCGTGAGCTTGATGCCTGCCGCGGGGACGAGATCGACGAACGGGTCGTGGGGCTTGGGCAGATGCGCGTGCACTGCGTCCATCACCTCCTGTGTCGCATGCGGGCCAGTCACGGCAAGCACCGACGGGTGGACTTGCTTGACGACATTGCCACCCGCATCGGCCTTGGCACCGAGGCAGCCGGTGACGATCACCCTGCCGTTTTCCGCCAGCGCTTCGCCGATGGTGTCCAGGCTTTCCTTCACGGCATCATCGATGAAGCCGCAGGTGTTGACGATGACGATGTCGGCGCCGTCAAAGGTCTTCGATGTCTCGTAGCCTTCGGCGCTAAGCTGGGTAAGGATCAATTCGGAGTCGGTCAGCGCCTTGGGGCAGCCCAGGCTGACGAACCCTACTTTCGGGGAACTCATCCCCCTATTGTCCCAGACGGATGTCACCCCGGCGAAGGCCGGGGTCGCTGGCGACAGATGCTGTGCGATCCTGCGACCGCCAGCGATCCCGGCCTGCGCCGGGATGACGAATCACCGCTTGATGCCGAATGCGCCGAGCATCTGCTCGGTCTGCTTGGCCATCTGCTCCTGCAT
>DATJJL010000228.1:0-10490 GCA_035492155.1 Ramlibacter sp.
GTCAGGGGCATGGGGGAACGAATTTCCGGGTGGCTGCGCCTATTCCCCCGGAATGTTCCCCCGTCTCGGCCTGCATGTCAATAGACGACTTCGGCCTTTTCTAGAGCCTACAGAGCGCCCTCTCAGAGGGAAAACCGCTTCTTTCGGCCTTTTCTGGACTGTGCCAGATGTTGTTCTGGTGGAGCTGGCGGGAATCGAACCCGCGTCCGCAAGCCATCCTCGCGCAGATCTACATGCTTAGCGATCTGATTTGAGTCTCGCCACCTGTGTCGCGCAGTCGCACGCTACACAGGCCGCCAGCGCCCTATTTTCTCGTCCCGATCCAAGGTGCCCGGATCAGGACCAGCCGATGAGGATTACCCCGCTGCCTTCAGCTTGCGCTGTCGGCCCAGCCCATCGGCGAGCTGGTGCGGGGCGGTTGCTTAATGTTTAGTTAAGCTGTTGCGTAGACCTTGAACGACGGAGCGTTCGCGGCCTCAACACCGGTGTCAAATGTTTTCGCATTTGATTGATTTCAGCGGATTTACGAGGTGACTGAACCTCGGCATGCCCCGCTGCGATTCCGAACCCGCGTCGAAACCAGTGCAGCCCCAGGGAAATTCTATTTTATGCTGCGGCGCCCTTTTTCAAGAGCGAAAGCAGTTCAAGCGGCCTCGAAATGTGCGCATCGGCGTTCCACACGTAGACATCGGCATTGCTGCCGAGGTAGCCGTACGTCGCCGCGACGCTTGGCATTCCTGCCGCGCGCGCAGCAGCAATGTCACGTTCGTCGTCGCCCACGTAGATGCATTGCCCCGGCGGCAGGCTCAGCCGCATCGCAGCTTCAAGGAGTGGGCCGGGATGTGGCTTGGAATACGGCGTGGTGTCGCCTCCGACGATCGCACCCGCACTCCTGAAAAACGGAATCTGCTTCGTGAGCGGGCCGGTGAAGCGCATCGACTTGTTCGTGACGACGCCCCACTTCAACCCGAGTTCGAGAAGGCTTGCGATCAGCGCGGGAATGCCTTCGAAGATCGTCGTGCGCTCGGTCATCGCGCTTTCGTAATTCACGAAGAACTCTTCGCGCATCGCGTCGAAATCGGGCGCAGCGGGTGTCATACCGAAAGCGATGCCGAGCATCCCCCGTGCGCCTGCGCCCGCCATCGGGCGGTACTTCTCGAGCGGCAGCGACGGTAACCCGCGCTCCACACGCATCCTGTCGGCCGCTGCGCCCAGGTCGGGGGCACTGTCGATCAACGTGCCATCAAGGTCGAACAGCACCGCGCGCACGTTGGCAAACATCAGGACTTCCGGGTAGCGATGAGGTAGTTGACCGACGTGTCCGCGGAGAGCCAGTAGCGGCGCGTGATGGGGTTGTATTCCATCCCGCGCGATCCGAGCACTTCAAGGCCCGCCGCGCGGCAATGCGATGCGAGTTCGCTCGGGCGAATGAACTTCATGTATTCGTGCGTGCCGCGCGGCAGAAGGTTCAGCACGTACTCCGCGCCCACGATGGCAAAGAGGAACGACTTCGGGTTGCGATTGATCGTCGAGATGAAGACCCAGCCGCCGGGCTTCACGAGGCGGCTGCAGGCACGCACGATGGAAGCGGGATCGGGCACGTGCTCGAGCATCTCCATGCACGTGACCAGGTCGAAACTTTCGGCCTCCTGCTCGGCCAGCGCCTCGGCGCTGATCTCGCGATATTGCACGTTGGGCGTCCGGGCCTCGAGCGCATGCAGTTGCGCGACGCGCAGGGCCTTCGCCGCCAGATCGATGCCAACGACCTGTGCGCCTTTTCGCGCCATCGCATCGCTCAGGATTCCGCCGCCGCACCCGACGTCAAGAACGCGCTTGTTCGCAAGAGAAGCGTATGACTGGATCCACTCGAGCCTGAGCGGGTTGATCTCGTGAAGTGGCCGGAACTCGCTTTGCGGATCCCACCAGCGGTGTGCGAGCTCTGAAAATTTGGCGAGTTCCGCCGGATCGGCGTTGACAGCGGTCGTGTCGGTCATGAGATCGCCATTGTCCCAAAGTTGATTGCCAAAGAAAAAGCCCCGCGATGCGGGGCTTTCTCGATGAGGCGCGGACGCTTCAGTGAGCGGCGGAACGCGTACCGACCACTTCGATTTCCACGCGACGGTTCTTCGCGCGGCCTTCGGCGGTCTTGTTGTCGGCGACAGGCTGCTTTTCGCCCTTGCCTTCGGTGTACACGCGGTTCTTCTCGATGCCCTTCGACACGAGATAGGCCTTGACGGCTTCAGCGCGGCGAATCGACAGCTTCTGGTTGTAGGCATCGGTGCCGACGGAGTCGGTGTGGCCGACAGCGATGATCACCTCGAGGTTGATGCTCTTGACCTTGTCGACGAGGTCGTCGAGCTTGGCCTTGCCTTCGGGCTTCAGCACGGCCTTGTCGAAGTCGAAGAATGCGTCCGCAGCGTACGTCACCTTCGTGGCGGCTGGCGGTTGCGGAGCCGGAGCCGGCTTCGGTGCGGCAGCAGGAGCCGGAGCCGGAGCGGCAACAGCAGGAGCGGGAGCCTGGACGACCAGCGCGCCGTCGCAGCCCTTGGCAGCGGTGGCGGGGGTCCAGTTTGCATCGCGCCAGCAGTACTGGTTCGTGCCGTTCTTCCACACCAGAGTCCCATCGCCGTTGACCCAGTTGTCGACGCGATTGCCACCGTCCGCCGCACCAACGCGGGTTTGGGCGACCGCGCCCGTTGCCATAGCGGCAACGGCCAACAGCAGCGCCACCTTATTCAGTTTCTTCATGGTTCTCCTCTTGAGGGGAAAAAGCCGCAGCCGCGCTGCGTCAAAGCTACGTTTAAGGTGCCCATCACCAAAAGCGTCAAATTTATTGTGCCACACGCGCTTACACAATCAACGGCCGCGACATTGAGGCCCCGTAGGACAAAACCTCATTCCTCTTCGCGTGTTGCTGCCGAGCGACAGGAACCATTACCGTAGAATCAAAGGTTTCGCGCGCCTGAAATCCACCGCCCTTCATGACTCAATTCGCCAAGGAAACCCTGCCCATCAGCCTCGAAGAGGAGATGCGGCGAAGCTACCTCGACTATGCGATGAGCGTGATCGTCGGGCGGGCGCTGCCGGATGCCCGCGATGGCCTGAAGCCCGTGCATCGACGCGTTCTCTACGCGATGCACGAGCTGAATAACGACTGGAACCGGCCGTACAAGAAATCGGCTCGTATCGTCGGCGATGTCATCGGTAAGTACCACCCGCACGGCGATCAGGCGGTGTACGACACGATCGTCAGAATGGCGCAAGACTTCTCGATGCGCCACATGCTCGTGGACGGGCAAGGCAACTTCGGCTCGGTCGACGGCGACAACGCCGCGGCGATGCGATACACCGAGATCCGTCTCGCGAAGATCGCGCACGAGATGATCGCCGACATCGACAAGGAAACCGTCGATTTCGGCCCGAACTACGACGGCAGCGAGAAAGAGCCGCTGGTCCTGCCGACCCGCGTGCCGAACCTGCTGGTCAACGGCTCCGCGGGCATCGCGGTGGGCATGGCCACCAACATCCCGCCGCACAACCTCAACGAAGTCGTCGACGCCTGCCTGCACTTGTTGCGCAACCCCGAAGCGTCGATCGACGAGCTGATGGAAATCATCCCCGCACCGGATTTCCCGACCGCCGGAATCATCTACGGCATCAACGGCGTGAAGGAAGGCTATCGCACCGGCCGCGGACGTGTCGTGATGCGAGCCAAGTGCCACTTCGAGGAAATCGATCGCGGCCAGCGCACGGCGATCATCGTCGACGAGCTTCCTTACCAGGTGAACAAGAAGACGCTGCAGGAGCGCATGGCCGAGCTCGTCAACGAAAAGAAGATCGAGGGCATCAGCCACATCCAGGACGAGAGCGACAAGTCGGGCATGCGCCTGGTCATCGAGCTCAAGCGCGGCGAGGTGCCGGAGGTCATCCTCAACAACCTCTACAAGCAGACGCAGCTGCAGGACACCTTCGGCATCAACATGGTCGCGCTCATCGACGGCCAGCCGAAGTTGTGCAACCTGAAGGATCTGATCGGGGTCTTCCTGCAACACCGCCGCGAAGTGGTCACGCGCAGGACCGTGTTCAACCTGCGCAAGGCCAGGGACCGGGGCCACGTGCTCGAAGGTTTGGCTGTCGCACTGGCGAACATCGACGAATTCATCCGCATCATCCGCGAATCGCCCACGCCGCCCGTTGCCAAGACCGAGCTGATGGCGCGCAGCTGGGATTCGCGGCTCGTGCGCGAGATGCTCACACGCGCGAAAGAAGACGGCTCGAACGTCAACGCCGACGATTACAGGCCCGAGGGCCTGGAGCGCCAATATGGCATGCAGGGCGACGGCCTCTATCGACTGTCCGAAACGCAGGCGCAGGAAATCCTGCAGATGCGCCTGCAGCGCCTCACCGGCCTCGAGCAGGACAAGATCGTCGCCGAGTACAAGGACGTGATGGCGGAGATCGACGACCTGCTGGACATCCTCGCCAGACCCGAGCGTGTGTCGACCATCATCGGCGAGGAACTCGCGGCGCTCAAGCAGGAGTTCGGGCAGACGAAAGTCGGCGCGCGCCGAAGCGTGGTGGAGCACAACGTGCAGGAACTCATGACCGAGGACCTGATCACGCCCACCGACATGGTCGTGACGCTTTCGCATTCGGGCTACATCAAGAGCCAGCCGCTTTCCGAATACCGCGCGCAGCGCCGCGGCGGCCGCGGCAAGCAGGCCACCGCGACGAAGGAAGACGATTGGGTCGACCAGCTGTTCATCGCGAACACGCACGACTGGATCCTGTGCTTTTCCAACCGCGGCCGCATGTACTGGCTGAAGGTCTACGAAGTGCCCGCCGGCTCGCGCGGCTCGCGCGGCAAACCCATCGTCAACATGTTCCCGCTCGCCGAGGGCGAGAAGGTCAACGTGGTGCTGCCCCTCACCGGCGAATTCCGCAGCTTCCCGGCGGACCACTACGTGTTCATGGGCACTTCGATGGGAACGGTCAAGAAAACGGCGCTGGACGAATTCAAGAATCCGCGCAAGGCCGGGATCATCGCCGTGGATCTCGATGAAGGCGATTACCTCATCGGCGCGGCGCTTACCGACGGCAAGCACGATGTGATGCTGTTTTCCGATGGCGGCAAGGCTGTTCGCTTCGACGAGAACGACGTCCGCCCGATGGGCCGCAATGCCCGCGGCGTGCGGGGCATGACGCTCGATGACGGCCAGAGCGTCATCGCGATGCTGGTCGCGGAAGACGAACAGCAAAGCGTGCTCACCGCCACCGGGAACGGCTACGGCAAGCGCACGTCGATCGTCGAATACACGCGCCACGGCCGCGGCACGAAGGGCATGATCGCCATCCAGCAAAGCGAGCGCAACGGCAAGGTCGTCGCGGCAACGCTGGTGCACTCCGAAGACGAAATCATGCTGATCACCGACAAAGGTGTGCTGGTGCGCACGCGCGTGAGCGAGATTCGCGAGATGGGCCGCGCCACGCAAGGTGTCACCTTGATCGGCCTGGACGAAGGATCGAAACTCTCCGGCATGCAACGCATCGTGGAGAACGACGCCGGCGAGCCCGCCGAAGCGGCCGATGGCGAGGACAACGGCCCCGGCGAGGCTGCATGAAGAAGGATCTCGCGCAACTGCGCACCGAGATCGATGCGGTCGACCGGGAGCTGCTCACGCTCCTGAACAAGCGCGCAAAGTTCGCCAACGAAGTCGGTCAACTCAAGCGCGCCGAGGGCTCGACCGTCTACCGCCCCGAACGCGAGGCGCAGGTCATCAACAACCTCCAGTCGGCAAACCCGGGCCCGCTGAAGGACCGCAACGTCGCCAACATCTGGCGCGAGATCATGTCGGCCTGCCGCGCCCTCGAGGCGCCGCAGCGCGTGGCATACCTCGGCCCCGCGGGCACGTTCAGCGAACAGGCGGCCGTGCAATTTTTCGGCTCGAGCATCGAGCACGTGCCGTGCGTGAGCTTCGACGAGGTCTTTCATGCGGCGACTTCAGGCACTGCGGAATTTGGCGTCGTGCCGGTCGAGAACAGTACCGAAGGCGTCGTCACCCGCTCGCTCGACCTGCTTCTGAATTCACCGCTGCACATCGTCGGCGAGATCAGCCTGCTCGTTCGGCATCACCTGCTGCGCCTTTCGCGGACGACGGACGAGGTTGAAGTTGTGCTCGCACATCCCCAGGCCTTGGCCCAATGCCAGGGCTGGCTGAACAAACATTTGCCGAAAGCGGAGCGGCGCGCTGTCGCAAGCAACGCAGAAGGCGCGCGCATGGCCGCGACGAACCCGGCGTGGGCCGGCATCGCCAGCGAGCGCGCGGGCGCCGAATTCGGCCTTCATATCGCAGCGCACGCGATCCAGGACGACGCGTTCAATCGCACGCGCTTCGCCGTCATCTGCCTGCCGCAAGTGCTCGAAGCTCCGCAGGCATCCGGCAGGGATTGCGTGAGCCTCGTCGTCTCGGTGCCCAACAAACCAGGAGCCGTGCACGACATCCTGGTGCCGCTCAAGCAGTACGGAGTTTCGATGACGCGATTCGAATCTCGCCCGGCCCGCTCGGGCCAATGGGAGTATTACTTCTACATCGACCTCGAGGGCCATCCTTCGCAGCCGAATGTGGCCCAGGCGATGGCAGACCTGCAGAAGCTGTGCGCGTTCTTCAAGGTGCTCGGCACGTACCCGGTGGAGGAAGGCTGATGTTCGAACAGCTCGGCCTCATCGGATGCGGCCTCATGGGCGGCTCCTTCGCGCTTGCGCTCAAGAAAGCGGGCCTCGTGAAGCGCGTCGTGGGCTACAGCAAATCACCCTCGACGACACAGCGCGCGCTGTCGATGGGCGTGATCGACGTCGAGGCGCCCTCCGCGCTTCTGGCCGTGTCCGGCGCGGACATCGTGCTGCTCGCCGTCCCCGTCGCGGCGACGGAGGCAACGCTCAAGGCGATCCGCCACCTCGTGTCCAAGGACATGCTGATCATGGACGTCGGCTCCACGAAGCGCGACGTCATCGATGCAGCGCGTCGCGTTCTGCGCGACAACGTCGGATCGTTCGTTCCTTGCCACCCGATCACAGGCAAGGAAGTGTCGGGCGTCGAGCATGCCGATCCCGAGCTCTATCACGGCAGGCAGGTGATCCTCACGCCGGTGGAGCGAACCGACCCGGCCCATGTGGCGCGAGCGTTGAAAGTCTGGGAGGCGCTGCAATGCGATGTGCTGCGGATGACGCCCGAAGCGCACGATTCCGCGTTCGCCGCCGTGAGCCACCTGCCCCACATGATCGCGTTCGCGCTAATGAACGGCATCGCCGCGCAAAAGCAAGGCGAGGATTTCCTCGCGCTCGCCGGGCCGGGGTTTCGCGACTTCACGCGCATCGCAGCCTCCGAGCCGAAGATGTGGCGCGACATCCTGCTTGCAAACCGCCAGGAGCTGCTTCAGCAGTCGAAGATCTTCAAGGAAACGCTCAGCGCCATGGAGCAAATGATCGAGACGGGCAACAGCGAAGCGCTCGAAGGCCTCATCGACCAGGCCAGCCGCAAGCGCGCCCACTGGCGCATGACGGCCCGCAAGTCCTGACCGGACGGGTCGCGATGTTTTCCACCGCGTTCCTCGACATCCCCGCGCTCGAAAGCGCCGGGGGCACAGTCGTACTGCCGGGCTCCAAGAGCATCTCCAATCGTGTGCTGCTGCTCGCCGCGCTCTCGTCCGGAACGACCGTCGTCCACGACCTGCTCGATTCGGACGACACGCGCGTGATGCTCGATGCGCTGCGCGCGCTCGGCTGCTGCGTGAAACACAACGGCACCGCGCTCGAAGTAACGGGTTTGGGCGGCCGCGAAGCCGCCCGGCATGCGCGGCTTTTCCTCGGAAACGCCGGTACCGCGATGCGCCCGCTCACGGCCGCACTCGCCCTCATGGGCGGCGAATTCGAGTTGAGCGGCGTCGCGCGCATGCACGAAAGGCCGATCGGCGATTTGGTCGACGCGCTGCGGCAGCTTGGCTGCAACATCGATTACCTCGGGGCGGAAGGCTATCCGCCGCTGCGCATCCATCCGCCGGCTCTCAAGCTCGATGCGCCAATCAGCGTGCGTGGCGACGTTTCCAGCCAGTTCCTCACTGCCCTGCTGCTTGCATTGCCGCTTGTCGCCACGAAAGACATCGTCATCGAAGTCGCCGGCGAGCTGATCTCCAAGCCCTACGTCGAG
Organism: Ramlibacter sp.; assembly: GCA_035492155.1. Lineage (GTDB taxonomy): Bacteria > Pseudomonadota > Gammaproteobacteria > Burkholderiales > Burkholderiaceae_C > Ramlibacter. The sequence continues at coordinate 8,205 of DATJJL010000228.1, forward strand.
ATCACCCTCAATCTCCTGCGGCGCTTCGGCATCGACGTCGCGCGCGAAGGCTGGCAGCGCTTCACCATTCCTGCCGGCTCGCAGTTTCGCTCGCCCGGCGACATCCACGTGGAAGCAGACGCCTCCTCGGCCAGCTACTTCGTCGCGCTTGGCGCGATCGCGGCCGTGGGTCAGCCGCTGCGCATCGAAGGCGTGGGCACAGCGTCCATCCAGGGCGACATCCGATTTGTGGAAGCGGCGCGTGCGATGGGCGCGGTGGTCACCGGCGGCGCGAACCATCTGGAAGTCCGTCGCGGCGCATGGCCGCTGAAGGCGATCGACCTTGACTGCAACCACATCCCCGATGCCGCGATGACGCTCGCAGCAATGGCGCTCCATGCCGATGGCACGACCACACTGCGCAACATCGCGAGCTGGCGAGTGAAGGAGACGGATCGCCTCGCCGCAATGGCGACGGAACTGCGCAAGCTCGGCGCCGAGGTCGAGGAAGGCGCCGATTTCCTGCGCGTCACGCCGCCTCTCGAGTGGAAGACCGCGAGCATCCACACCTACGACGATCACCGCATGGCGATGTGCTTCTCGCTCGCGGCGTTCAATCCCCAGCGCCTTGGCGTGCGCATCGAAGACCCGAAGTGCGTTGCCAAGACGTACCCCGAGTACTTCGAGGCGCTCTTTGCCGTCTCGCAAACTGCCCAGGCACTGATTCCGGTGATCTGCATCGACGGGCCCACCGCATCGGGCAAAGGGACACTCGCGTCGAAGGTTGCCGAACAGCTGGGCTACCACTACCTGGATTCGGGCGCCCTCTACCGGATCACCGCTTTCGCCGCAATACGCGCCGGGCTCACGCTCGAACCTGCGCATGAGGAAGCGATCGCCGCGTTGGCCGAAAAGCTGCCCGTGCGCTTTTCCGGCACCAAGGTCTTCCTTGCCGACTTCGACGTGACCGACGCCATCCGCACCGAAGAGGCGGGCATGAACGCCTCGAAAGTCTCCGCGCTGCCCGCAGTCCGAACGGCGCTGGTCGCCTTGCAGCACAGCTTCAGGCGCCTGCCCGGTCTCGTGGCCGACGGCCGCGATATGGGCACCGTCATCTTCCCCGACGCGCCCTTGAAGGTGTACCTCACGGCGACCGCTGCCGAGAGGGCCGAGCGCCGCTATAACCAGCTCGTTTCAAAGGGCATTTCGGCTACAATCTCAAGTCTTCGCGCCGACCTGGAAGCGAGGGACCTTCGGGATTCGTCCCGTGCGGTCTCACCTCTGAAGCCGGCGCAGGATGCTCTCCTTCTGGACAACTCGCACCAGACGATCGAAGAGTCGGTCGCGCAAGTGCTGTCGTGGTGGGAAAGCAAGCAAAGGGTCCCGCGGTCACCGTCATAGCGCGCAAGGCGCACCGGCTGCGGGGTTATCAACTTAACCGCGGTCATGGGCCGCACAAGAGCCGTCATCAGTCATAACAACGTTGGCAATGGTGCCGACGGAAACCTGCGTGGCGTGCCAAGGAAACTCAATGTCTGAATCTTTTGCCCAACTGTTCGAAGAATCGCTGCAGCGCACCGACATGCGCCAGGGCGAGGTGATCACCGCCGAGGTCGTTCGCATCGAGCACAGTTTCGTCGTCGTCAACGCAGGCCTGAAGTCCGAAGCGTATGTGCCGATCGACGAATTCAAGAACGACAAAGGTGAAGTCGAAGTCCAGGTGGGCGATTTCGTGTCGGTGGCCATCGACGCGATCGAAAACGGCTACGGCGACACCATCCTCTCGCGCGACAAGGCCAAGCGCCTCGCATCGTGGATGGCCCTCGAGAAGGCTCTCGAGTCCGGCGAATTCGTCAACGGCACGACCACCGGCAAGGTCAAGGGCGGCCTCACGGTGCTCGTGAACGGCATCCGCGCCTTCCTTCCCGGCTCGCTGATCGATACGCGTCCCATCAAGGACCTGACGCCGTACGAAAACAAGACGATGGAATTCAAGGTCATCAAGCTCGACCGCAAGCGCAACAACGTCGTGTTGTCGCGCCGTGCCGTCGTCGAGGCTTCGATGGGCGAAGAGCGCGCCAAGCTGATGGAAACGCTCAAGGAAGGCTCCATCGTCCGCGGCGTCGTCAAGAACATCACCGAGTACGGCGCGTTCGTGGATCTGGGCGGCATCGACGGCCTGCTGCACATCACCGACATGGCGTGGCGCCGCGTTCGCCACCCGAGCGAGGTGGTGCAGGCCGGCCAGGAAATCACGGCCAAGATCCTCAAGTTCGACACCGAGAAGAACCGCGTGTCGCTGGGTCT
>DATJJL010000229.1:0-6102 GCA_035492155.1 Ramlibacter sp.
GCGCGGTCGGCTTCGGTCATCTTCGTGAATTCCTGCGTAGTGCCGCCCACGGGCTCGATGCCGAGCTTGGCGAGGCTGTCCTTCACGGCCGCATCCTTCAGCGATTCGTTGACGCCGCGATTGATCTTGGCGACCACTTCAGCGGGCAGGCCCTTCGGACCGTAGAGGCCGAACCACGTGTTCGATTCGAAGCCCGGCACCGTCTCGGCAATGGCCGGCACATCGGGCAACAGCGGCCAGCGCTTGGCCGACGTGATGCCCAGCGCGCGCACTTTGCCTTCGCGAATGTGCGGCAGCGCGCTCGGCAATGCGTCGAACATCAAATCGATCTTGCCGCTGATGAGATCGGGCATCGCCAGCGCCGTGCCCTTGTACGGGATGTGCACGAGGTACGTGCCCGTCTGCGCCTTGAAGTACTCGGCCGTGAGGTGAACGATGGTGCCGATGCCGCTCGATGCGTAATTGAACTTGCCCGGGTACTTGCGCGCGTAATCGATCCACTCCTTCACCGTTTTCGCGGGCGCGGAGTTCGGCACCACCATGATGCTGGGCGCGTTGCCCACGTGCACGATGGGCGTGAAGTCGGCCACCGGGTCATAGGGCAGCTTCTGCAAGCTCGGCCCGATGGAGTGCGTGCTGCTGGTGGCGAGCAAGAGCGTGTAGCCGTCGGCCGGTGCATGCGAAGCGATCTCCGAGCCGAGTGCGCCGCCCGCGCCGGGCTTGTTGTCGACGATGACCGCAGTGCCCAGCTTTTCGCCGAGTTTTTGCGATACGGCCCTCGCGAAGATGTCCGTCGCGCCGCCCGCGGGGAAAGGCACGACGAGGCGGATGGTGTGGTTGGGATAAGCGCCCTGTGCGAGGGCGGGCCCGGCAGCCGCTGCAAGCAGCGACGCGATCATTAGCATGCGTCTATTCATGGCACCGCCATTATCCGTAGACTCGCCCCTTCATGAAGTCAAAGGACATTGAACCTTTTTTCGCCGCTTTGAAGGCCGCGAACCCCCTGCCCGTCACCGAGCTGGCGTTCACCACGCCCTTCGAGCTGCTGGTAGCCGTCATCCTCTCGGCTCAAGCGACGGACGCGGGCGTGAACAAGGCGACGCGCCGGCTCTTCCCCATCGCCCACACGCCGCAGCAGATCGTCGACCTGGGCCCCGAAAAGCTGGAGGGCTACATCCGCTCCCTCGGGTTTTTCCGGATGAAGGGCAAGAACGTGATGGAGACATCGCGCATTCTGGTCGACAAGTTCGGCGGGCGCGTGCCTGACAACCGAGAGGACCTCGAAGCGCTTCCCGGCGTCGGTCGCAAGACGGCCAATGTCGTGCTCAACGTCGCCTTCGGCCAGCCGACGATCGCTGTCGATACGCACGTCTTTCGCGTGTCGAACCGCACCGGCCTGGCGCCGGGCAAGACCCCCGAGGAAGTCGAAGAGAAGCTGCTGAAGGTGGTGCCGAAGGATTACCTGCACGACGCGCACCACTGGCTCATCCTTCACGGGCGGTATGTGTGCGTGGCACGCACGCCGCGCTGCTGGGAATGCGCTGTGGCGCGGTATTGCGACTACAAGCCGAAGACGCCGCCGCCTGCGCGTCAGGGCTGATCGTCCCGCCTGTCACCCCGGCGCAGGCCGGGGTCGATGGCGATGGATGCGCCAGCGCCGATCGACCGCCAACGATCCCGGCCTGCGCCGGGATGACATCAAAGGCCCTTCCAGCCACCCCCGAGTGCGGTGATCAAACCCACGGCCGCTACCTCTCGATCGGACATCGCCTGCGCGACCGCACGCCGCGCGTTCGCGGCCGTCACTTGCGCGGTGACGACATCGGTGAAACTCACCTGCCCGGCTTGATAACGATTAAGCACCTGCTGCTCCACGAGGTTCGCGGCTTGCGACGCTTCCTCGCGCAGCGCGAGCTGGTCCTGCAGGATGCGCGACGCGACGAGCCGGTCTTCGACATCCTGGAAGGCCGTGAGCACCGCTTGCCGGTATTGCGCCGACGCGGCGTCGAGACCGGCGCGTGCGCTTTCGACCTGCGCACTCGTCAGGCCTCCATTGAAGATCGTCTGCGCGAGCGACGCGCCGATAGCCCACGTGAGCGCGGACGCCTTGAACAAATCGCCGATGCTCGCCGCGCCAAGGCCTGCATTGGCCGAGAGATTCAGACTCGGGAAGTAGCCTGCGCGAGCAATCCCGATCTGTTCATTCGCTGCCGCAACTCGACGCTCCGCGGCCGCAATGTCGGGACGGCGCTGCAATAGCGTGGACGGCATGCTGATCGGCACGTCGGGCACTTGCGCGTTCCACACTGGGCGTGCGGCGAGAGAGAAATTCGCGGGCGCTTTGCCGATGAGCACCGCGATCGCATGTTCGAGCGTCGCGCGCTGCTGCTCGAGCCCGAGTTGGTCGGCCTTCGCGTTCGCGAGCTGCGTCTGCGCCTGCAGCAGATCGGTCTTCGGCGCGACGCCCACGTTGTAGCGGTTCTGTGTGATCGTGAAGGTGCGCTGGTAGCCCGCGATCGTCTGCGCCTGGATCGCGCTCGCGACATCGAGCTGGCGGATGTTGAAGTAGTCGGTGGCGAGCTCGCCTTGCGCCGAGAGCTTGGCCGCTTGCAAATCGGAAGCGCTCGCCTGTTCGCTCGCTCTCGCCTGATCGACGCCTGCCCGCAAGCGGCCCCACACGTCGGGCTCCCACGATCCGCCGATACCGAGAGAAAAATTATTGTGCGCGCCGCCGGTGGTCACGCTCGCTCCGCTCGCTGTCGTGGTCGTCTGTTGCCGCGACCCGCTGCGCGTCGCGCCTGCGCTGAGATTCACCGTCGGAAAGAGCGACGCGCGTTGCTGCGCCACCAGCGCACGCGCCTGCGCGTAACGCGCGACAGCGAGCGCGACGTTCTGGTTGTTCACTTCGACCTGCGACGCGAGCGATGTGAGGTCGCTGTCGGCAAACAGCTCCCACCACGGCCCACGCTCGAGTGTGTCGGCGGGCACAGCCTTGATCCATTCGCCGCGCCCTTCCTTGAAGGCGACCGGCGTGTCGACATCGGGCTGGTGATACGCAGGCGTGAGCGCGCAACCCGCGAGGAGCGCGAGCGTTGCGACGGCGATTGCGATGCTTGTTCTTTTCATGGAGATTGCGTTGCGTGCCGCCCGAGCTGGCTTTCCATCGGACTGCGGCGCCTCAATTTGTCGAGGAAGAGATAGACGACCGGCGTGGTGAGCAGCGTGATCACCTGGCTCGCCAGCAGGCCGCCGATGATCGCGATGCCCAGCGGACGGCGCAGCTCCGCGCCTTCGCCGAAGCCGATGGCCAGCGGCAGTGCACCGAGCCCCGCAGCGAGCGTCGTCATCAGGATAGGCCGGAAGCGCAGCAGGCACGCTTCGCGCACGGCCGCATAGGGCGTGAGTCCGCGCGAGCGTTCCGCGTCCAGCGCGAAGTCGATGATCATGATCGCGTTCTTCTTCACGATGCCGATCAGAAGGAACAGGCCGATGAGCGCGATGATGGACAGATCCATCTTGAACAGCATCAACGCCAGCACTGCGCCGACACCGGCCGAGGGCAAGGTCGAGAGGACCGTCAGCGGATGGATGAGGCTCTCGTACAGCATGCCCAGCAGGATGTAGATCACGACGAGCGCGGCCGCGATCAAGAGCGTCTGCTGCCCTTGCGATTCCTGGGCGGCGCGCGCGGTGCCCTGGAAGCTGCCGCGCACGTTGATCGGCATGCCGATCCCGCTTTCCGCCTGCTGCACCGCCGCCTGCCCTTGCGACAGGTTGTAGCCGTCTGCGAGGTTGAAAGACACCGTCGTCGCAAGTTCCGCGTCCTGGTGGCTCACCGACGCGGCCGCAGGCCGCTCCGAGAGATGCGCGATGAGCGACAGCGGCACCATCGGTGTCGCGCTCGAGCTCACGGCCTGGCCCGTTGCCTGATCGCGCAGCGACGGATTGATGACGGACGTGCCGCTCGCTGCCGTCGATGCCGCTGTCGCAGTCGGCGTACTCGTCGCCGGCGCGTTCTTCGCCGGCACGTAGATGTCCTTCAGCGACTCGGGGCTCAGCGCGAATTTCTGCGCATCGCCGAGGATCACGTGGTATTGGTTCAGCTCGCCGTAGATCGTGCTCACCTGCCGCTGGCCGAAAGCGTCGTAAAGCGCGTTGTCGATGTCGCGCGCGGAGATGCCCAGGCGCGATGCGGTGTCCTTGTCGATGTCGACGAAGACCTCCACCGCCGTGTCGTTCTGGTCGGTGTCGACATCGGTGAGCGCGGGCTGCAACTTCATCGCTTCCGCCAGCTTGTTGGCCCACAGCTTCAGGTCAGCCACGTTGTCGCTCTTGAGCGTGTACTGGTAGGTGCTGTTGGACGACCGCCCGCCCATGCGCACGTCCTGCACCGGGTTGAGGAAGAGGCTGATGCCGGTGACCTGCGCAAGCTGCGGGCGCAATCGCGCGATCACCGCCTGGCCCGCAACACCTTTGCGCTGCGAAGGGTCCTTGAGGTTGATGAACATGAAGCCGCCGCCGGCGCGCGAGCCGCCGGTGAAGCCCACCACCGTGTCCACCGCCGGATCGCTGCGGATGATGTTGACGATGGTGCGCAGCTTCTCCTGCATCGCCTGGAACGAGATGCTCTGGTCCGCGCGCATGCCGCCGGAAATCTGCCCGGTGTCCTGCTGCGGGAAAAAGCCCTTGGGCGCCATCACGAAGAGGTAAACGTTCAGCCCGATCACGAGCATGAGGATCGCGAGCACCAGCCAGCGCGCGCTCAATGCCCAGTCGAGGCTGTGCTCGTACCAGCGGTGCACGGTGTCGAACGCGCCTTCGAAAAATCGCGAGAGTCGATTGGGCTTCTTCTCGTGCGCGTTCGGGCTGAGCAGCCACGCACACATCATCGGCGTGGTGGTCAGCGAGATGACGAGCGAAATCATCACCGCGGCCGACAGCGTCACCGCGAATTCGCGGAACAGGCGCCCCACCTGCCCGCCCATGAACAGCAGCGGGATGAACACCGCCACGAGCGACAGGCTGATCGACAGCACGGTGAAGCCGACCTCGCGCGCACCTTCGACCGCCGCCTCGAAGCGCGACATGCCGCCTTCGATATGGCGGCTGGTGTTCTCCAGCACGACGATGGCGTCATCGACAACGAAGCCTGTCGCCACAGTGAGCGCCATGAGGCTCAGGTTGTTCAGCGAAAAGCCGAGCAGCCACATCACGCCGAAGGTGCCAAGCAGCGACACGATCGTTGCGACGGCCGGGATGAACGTGGCGCGTGCACTGCGCAGGAAAGCGCTCACGACCAGGATCACCAGCACGATCGCGATGGCAAGCGTGATCTCCACCTCGTGCAGCGACGAGCGGATGGAATGCGTGCGGTCGCTCGCCACGTCCAGCTTGATGTCGTGCGGCAATTCCTCCTGCAGCTCGGGCAAGAGCGCGCGCACGCCGTCCACCGTCTTGATCACGTTCGCGCCCGGCTGCAGCGTGACGATCACGATCACCGCCGGCTGCCCGTTGAACAAACCCAGCGTGTTGATGTTCTCCACGCCGTCGGTCACCGTGCCGATGTCCGACAGGCGAATCGGCGCGCCGTTGCGCCACGCCACGACGAGATCGCGATAGTCGGCCGCCACAGGTCGCGCCATGCCGATGCGGCCCGTCGCGTTGGTGTAGATCTGCAGCGAGCGGCCCGCCACCTCGATCGTGCCCTTCGGCCGGTTCGCGTAGCTCGATTGCAATGCCGCGCGCACGTCTTCCATAGCGACGCCGTATTTGTTGAGCGCGAAGGGGATCAGGTCCACGCGAACGGCGGGGAGCGAGCCGCCGCCGATCTCCACGTCGCCCACACCGTCGACCTGCGAGATCTTCTGCGACACGACGTTCGACACCGCGTCGTAGATCTGGCCAGGCGTGCGCGTGGGCGACGTGAGCGCAAGGATGATCGATGGCGCCGCGGCCGGGTTCACCTTGCGATACGTCGGGTTGCTGCGCAATGTGGACGGCAAGTCGGCGCGCGACGCGTTGATCGCGGCCTGCACCTCGCGCGCGGCTGCGTCGATCTCCCGGTTGAGGTCGAACTGCAGCGTGATGCGCGTCGACCCGTTG
>DATJJL010000230.1:0-10564 GCA_035492155.1 Ramlibacter sp.
TGGTTCGGGCATTCCCGTCGTCAAGTCGCGCAACCTTGTCGAAGCAACGCAGGACACCGGCGCTTTCGTGCAGCTGTCGGGCGTGCTCAAGCGTGTGGCGACGAAGCTCTCGAAGACCTGCAACGACCTGCGCCTGCTGTCGAGCGGCCCGCAGGCGGGCTTCGCCGATATCAAGCTGCCCGCGCGGCAGGCAGGCTCGTCGATCATGCCCGGCAAGTTGAACCCGGTGATCCCCGAGGTGGTGAACCAGGTCGCCTTCGAAGTGATCGGCAACGACATCACCGTCACTCTTGCGTCGGAAGCGGGCCAGCTGCAACTCAATGCTTTCGAGCCGATCATGGGCTGGAGCCTTTTCAAGAGCATCACGCACCTGGCAAGTGCGTGCCGCACGTTGCAGGACAACTGCGTGGCAGGCATCGAGGCCAATCGCGACGTGCTTGCGAAGCGCGTGCGCGAATCGGTCACGCTCGTGACCGCGCTCAATCCGATCATCGGCTACGAGAAGGCGGCGCTGATCGCCAAGACGGCCATTGCAACCGGGCAGCCGATCGACGAAGTGGCGCAGCAACTCGGGATCATGACGCGCGAGGAAATGGAAGCCTTGCTCGTGCCCGAAAAGCTGACTGAGCCTTTGCGACTGGTTCAGGGTATTCCCGCAAACCGGAATCCCTAGAATTTCGTTGTGATTTCACCTTTGCATCAACACAGGAGACCTTTATGAAGAAACAACTGCTGGCCCTCGCCGTAGGCGCAATTGCGGTCACGGGCGCGTTTGCGCAAGGCCAGGACACGATCGCGAAGGTCAAGGCCTCCGGCGTCATCACCATGGGCGTGCGCGATTCGTCGGGCGCCCTGTCGTACACGCTGGGCGACGGCAAGTACGTCGGCTACCACGTCGAGATCTGCCAGCGCATCATCGACGCGCTGGACAAGCAGATCGGCAAGAAGCTCGAGGTGAAGTACCAGCCCGTCACGTCGCAAAACCGTATCCCGCTCGTGGCCAACGGCACGGTGGACATCGAATGCGGCTCCACCACGAACAGCACGGCGCGCCAGAAGGACGTGGACTTCCTGCACACGACGTATGTCGAGGAAGTGCGCATCGCCACGCACGCCAAGGCGCCGATCAACAGCATCAAGGACCTGAACGGCAAGACGGTGGCCACCACCACCGGCACCACGTCCGTGCAGCTGCTGCGCAAGCATGAGCGCGCCACCGGCGTCGACTTCAAGGAAGTCTTCGGCAAGGACCACGCCGACAGCTTCCTGCTGCTGGAATCCGGCCGCGCCGATGCATTCGTGATGGACGGCCAGATCCTTGCCGGCAACATCGCAGGCTCGAAGAACCCCGGCGACTTCAAGATCGTCGGTGAGCCCATCAGCGTCGAGCCGATCGCGATCATGATCCGCAAGAACGATACCGCCTTCAAGAAGCTGGGCGACCAGGTGATCGACGGAATGGCCAAGAGCGGCGAGCTCGCCAAGCTCTATGACAAGTGGTTCATGCAGCCGATCCCGCCGAAGGGCGCGAAGCTGAACCTGCCGGCCAGCGCCGCCACCAAGGGCGCCTGGTCCAACCCGAACGACAACCCTGTCGAGGCCTACCAGAAGAAGTCGTAAACCGACAAGCCGCACGCAAGCGAAACCCCGCCGCGGCTATTGCCGAGGCGGGGTTTCTCATTTACAAACAAGAATGAGGGGACAAAGCACATGAGTTGGGACTGGGAAGTTTTCTGTCGCAACACGTCCGATACGACCATCGTCGAGCCCATGTGCTGGGCGAAGGCGCCGGACATCACCTATTTCCAGTGGATGCTCCACGCGTGGGGCTGGACGCTCGGCGTCGCCGCGTGCGCGTGGATCATCGCGCTGATCTTCGGATTCCTGATCGGCACGGCGCGAACGCTGCCCAACAGCCCCGTGCTCACAAGGCTTGCGAACGGATGGGTGGAGCTCTTCCGCAACATCCCCATCCTCGTGCAGCTTTTCCTCTGGTATTTCGTTGTGCCGAAGGCCTTTCCGGCCTTCCAGGCCGTGCCGGGCTTCGTGCTTGTCGTGTTCGCGCTCGGCTTTTTCACATCCGCGCGCATTGCGGAGCAGGTGAGGGCCGGTATCCAGTCCTTGCCGCGCGGGCAGCGTTATGCGGGGCTCGCCCTCGGGTTCACGACGGCGCAGACATACCGCTACGTGCTCATTCCCATGGCGTTTCGCATCATCCTGCCGCCGCTCACGAGCGAGGGCATGAACCTGCTGAAGAACTCGTCCGTGGCATTCGCCGTGTCGATCGCCGAGCTCGCGTGGTTCGCGATGCAGGCGCAGGAGGAGACGGCGCGCGGCGATGAAATCTACCTCGGCGTCACCGCCCTTTACGTCATCTCCGCTTTCGCGGTGAACCGGGCCTTCGCCTTCATCGAAAAGCGCACACGCATCCCCGGCTTCATCGTCGCGGGCACCGGCGGCGGGGGACACTGATGCTGGGCAATCTCGACCTCACCTGGATCAACTGGGAAGTCATCAGCAAGTTCGTCGCGAGCGGCTTCTGGTTCTCGGTGGAACTCACGATCGTTTCCACCATCGGCGGCATCATCTTCGGCACCGTGCTCGCGCTTTTGCGGCTGTCGGGCAAAAGCGCGCTCGCAACGCCTGCCACCGTGTACGTGAACGGCATGCGCTCGATTCCGCTGGTCATGGTGCTGCTGTGGTTCTACCTGCTCGTGCCGCGCATCATCGGGCGCCCGATCGGGCCCGACTACTCGGCGCTCATCACCTTCGTCGCATTCGAGGCCGCGTACTTCTCGGAGATCATGCGCGCGGGCATCCAGTCGATTCCTCGCGGGCAGGTCTATGCCGGCCAGGCGCTGGGCATGTCGTACGCGCAGAACATGCGTCTCGTGGTGCTGCCGCAGGCGTTTCGCAACATGCTGCCGGTGCTGCTGACACAGACCATCATCCTGTTCCAGGACACGTCGCTCGTGTATGCGATCAGCGCGCACGACCTGCTCAACGGCTTCCAGAACGCCGGCAAGATCTACGGCCGTCCCGAGGAGGCCTACCTCATGGCCGCCATCGTCTATTTCATTCTTTGCTCGGCGCTGTCGTTCCTCGTCAAGCGCCTGCAATTGAAGATCGCCATCATCCGCTGACCGCCCCGGAGAAGAAACATGTCCCTCCCCATGATCGAAATCAAGAACGTCTCCAAGTGGTACGGCCCGGTGCAGGTGCTGACTGATTGCTCGGTGACCATCAACAAGGGCGACGTCGTCGTCGTCTGCGGCCCGTCGGGTTCGGGCAAGTCGACGCTGATCAAGACGGTGAATGCGCTCGAGCCCGTGCAAAAGGGCGAGATCATCGTCAATGGCACGTCCGTCACGGACCCGAAGACAGATTTGCCCAAGGTGCGCAGCAGTGTCGGCATGGTGTTCCAGCATTTCGAGCTGTTCCCGCATCTTTCGGTGACCGAGAATCTCACCATCGCACAGGTGAAAGTGCTGGGCCGCTCGATGGACGAAGCGCGCCAGCGGGGCCTGAAGATGCTCGACCGGGTGGGCCTCAATGCACACAAGGACAAGTTCCCCGGCCAGCTTTCGGGCGGCCAGCAGCAGCGCGTGGCGATCGCGCGTGCGTTGTCGATGGATCCGATCGTGATGCTCTTCGACGAGCCCACGTCGGCGCTCGATCCCGAGATGGTCGGCGAAGTGCTGGACGTGATGGTCAAGCTCGCGAAAGAGGGGATGACCATGATGGTCGTCACGCACGAGATGGGCTTCGCACGCAAGGTCGCGAACCGCGTGATCTTCATCGACGTGGGCGGCCGCATCCTGGAGGATTGCGAGAAGGAAGAGTTCTTCGCGCATCCCGAGAACCGGCAGGCGCGCACGAAGGATTTCCTCGGCAAGATCCTGGCGCATTAGAAACCCAACCTCCGAACGCAGAGGTCGCGGAGATCTCGCAGAGGACGCAAAGTTTTTCTGTTTCTCTGCGCACTCTGCGATTCCTTTGCGCGCTCTGCGTTCGGCAGTTTCAGGGTCTGAGAAAATACCCACATGCCCGACCAGATCACCCTGATCCGCCCCGACGACTGGCACGTCCACGTGCGGGACGGCGATGCCCTCAACGCGGTCGTGCCGCACACGGCCGCACAGTTCGCCCGCGCGATCATCATGCCGAACCTTCGGCCGCCTGTGACCACGGCCGCGCAGGCCGAGGCGTATCGACAGCGCATCCTTGCCGCCGTTCCTCCGCAGTGCGCCTTCGAGCCGCTGATGACGCTGTACCTCACCGACAACATGCCGCCCGAGGAGATCAAGCGCGCGAGGTTCGCGGGCGTTGTCGCGCTCAAGCTCTATCCCGCAGGCGCGACGACCAACAGCGATGCCGGTGTGACCGACATCCGCAAGACCTACAAGACGCTCGAGGCGATGCAGGCAACCGGGATGCTGCTGCTCGTGCATGGCGAAGTCACCTCGCCCGATGTCGATGTGTTCGACCGCGAGGCGGTGTTCATCGACAAGCAGCTCATTCCGCTGCGTCGCGATTTCCCGAATCTCAAGATCGTGATGGAGCACATCACGACCAAGGAAGCGGCGCAGTACGTGCGCGATGCGGACGAGCACCTGGGCGCGACGATCACGGCGCACCACCTGCTCTACAACCGCAACGCGATCTTCACAGGCGGCATTCGCCCGCACTACTACTGCCTGCCGATCCTGAAGCGCGAAGTGCATCGACTCGCGCTCGTCGAAGCGGCAACTAGCGGCAGCGCGAAGTTCTTCCTCGGCACGGACAGCGCACCGCACCCGGCGCATCTGAAAGAACACGCGCTCGGCTGCGCCGGTTGCTACACGGCGCATGCGGCGATCGAGCTGTATGCGGAAGCGTTCGACCGCGCAGGCGCATTGGACAAGCTCGAAGCGTTCGCGAGTTTCAACGGCGCCGATTTCTACGGCGTGCCGCGGAACAAGGAGCGCATCACGCTCAAGCGCGAAGAGTGGACGGTGCCCGAAAGCTACGCATTCGGCGAAGCGCAACTCAAGCCGCTGGGCGCGGGCGAAAAGCTGGGGTGGAAGCTGGCCTGAGCATCGATTGGGGCGCGCCGTGGTTCGAGCCGTGGCGTGATGTCGGCGAGCGGGTCCAAGCCGCGTGGCGATCGCAAGCGTTGCACCAGGCGCTCAATGAGGCAGGGCCCACACCGGTTCGCTTCGTCGGACAAACGGCGTTGCCCGAAGCCGAGCCGTACGAGAGCTTCATCTTCCGGACACACCTTTGCCCCACGCGCGAGAACGCGCACGATTTCTTCAACGGCCTGGCCTGGCTGAAATTTGGCGAGGTGAAGAGCCGGCTGAACGAGCTGCAAGCGGGGGAGATCGCGCAATCGGGCGTGGCTGCGATTCGCGGCCCGGTTCGCGATGCGATCACGATCTTCGACGAGAACGGCGCCTTTCTCGATGCGCCACCGCCGCTTTGGGAAGCGCTGCTCGCGCGCGACTGGCGGCGGCTTTTCATCGAACTGCGCCCCTTGTGGAACGAAGCGCGCGTCACCATCTTCGGCCATGCAATGCTGCAAAAGCTGCTCTTGCCACGCAAGGACCTGACCGCGCACGTGTGGTGCGGCGCCCGCGAGTTCACTCGCGAGCGCTTCGCCGAGAAGCCGTTCACGCCCTTGCCACTGATGGGCGTGCCGCTTTGGCATCCCGGCAACGAAGATTTTTGCTTCTATGATGATCCTCTCGTCTTCCGGCCGAATCGGAGAGTGAAACTTGGCTAAACGCGTCTTCCTTTTTCTCATGACCAACCTTGCGGTGGTCGTCGTCCTCGGCATCGTCGCTTCGCTGCTGGGCGTGAATCGCTATCTCACTGCGCAAGGCATGAACTTCGCGGGCCTGCTCGCCTTCGCCTTCGTCATGGGTTTCGGCGGCGCGATCATTTCGCTGTTGCTGTCCAAGCCGATGGCGAAGTGGACGTCCGGCGTGCGCGTGATCACCGGCAACGAAGGCGCCGACGAAGCGTGGATCGTGGGCACCGTGCGCAAGCTCGCCGACCGCGCGGGCATCGGCATGCCCGAAGTCGGCATCTTCGACGGCGAGCCGAACGCTTTCGCGACCGGCGCCTTCAAGAACAGCGCGCTCGTCGCGGTGTCCACGGGTTTGTTGCAAGGCATGACGCGCGAAGAGATCGAAGCCGTCATCGGCCACGAGATCACGCACGTGTCCAACGGCGACATGGTGACGATGACGCTCATTCAAGGCGTGATGAACACGTTCGTCGTGTTCCTCTCGCGCGTGATCGGCTATGTCGTGGACGGCGCGCTCTCGGGCGGCCGTGACCGCCGCGGCCCGGGCATCGGCTATTACGTCACGACGATCCTGCTGGACATCGTGCTCGGCTTTCTTGCGGCCATCATCGTCGCGTGGTTCTCTCGGCAGCGCGAGTTTCGCGCCGACCGCGGCTCGACCGTGCTGCTGAACGACAAGCAACCGATGATCCACGCCCTCGCGCGGCTGGGCGGCATGGTGCCCGGCGAACTGCCGAAGAGCCTGCAATCGATGGGCATCACCTCGGGCGTGGGCAAGCTCTTCTCGTCGCATCCACCGATCGAAGAACGCATTGCCGCGTTGCAAGCCGCGTAACCCGTCTTTACTCGCCCGCAACATGCGGGGGTCAACTCGCGGGCACTCCTGCCGTTGGAATGACGTCGAACCATCAATGACAGCAGGAGTCGATCATGCGTGCTCATCCAATTCGAATCGCGCTCGCCGCGGGTGCACTTGTCGGGCTCGCCGGCTGCGTGGCTTATCCGGTCGGGCCGTATGGCTACAACGGCTACGGCGACCCGTACGGTCAAGGTATCGTTGCACCGATGGCTCCGCCGCCGGTGGTGGCCGAAAACTACGGCCTCGCGCCATGGCCGGGTGCGCTCTGGATCGGCGGCTACTGGAGCTGGAGCGGAGGCCGCCACTCGTGGACGCCCGGCCGCTGGGAACGCCCGCGTGCCGGCTACCACTGGGCGCCGCGCACCTGGGAACAGCACGGCCATGAATGGCACCAGCGCGGCGGAAGGTGGGAGCGGGGCTAAACGGATGAGCGAGCGCTGATCGCCACCGCTTCACCTACCTTGATGCCATCGACGCCGGCCGAAAGAATTCCGCCGGCGTAGCCCGCACCTTCGCCCGCGGGGTAGAGGCCCTTCACGTTCAGGCTTTGAAAATCGTCACCGCGCGTGATGCGCACGGGTGACGACGTGCGCGTCTCCACGCCGGTCAGCACGGCGTCGGGCATGTCGTAACCCTTGATCTTGCGTCCGAAGGCGGGAAGCGCTTCGCGGATCGCCTCGATGGCAAACGCCGGCAACGCGCCATGCAGGTCGCCGAGCTTCACACCCGGCTTGTACGAAGGAATCACCCCGCCGAATTCACTCGATGCGCGGCCCGCGACGAAGTCGCCGACGAGCTGCCCGGGCGCGTCGTAATTGCTGCCACCGAGCACATACGCTTGCGACTCGAGCTCGCGCTGCAGGACAACACCGGCGAGAGCATTGCCCGGGTAATCCTGTTGCGGCTCGATGTTGACGACGATGCCCGCGTTGGCGTTGCGCTCGTTGCGCGAGTACTGGCTCATGCCGTTGGTGACGACGCGTTCGGGCTCCGATGTCGCGGCCACCACTGTCCCGCCCGGGCACATGCAGAAGCTGTACACAGCGCGGCCGTTGCTCGCGTGATGCACAAGCTTGTAGTCCGCCGCGCCGAGCAGCGGGTGGCCCGCGTGACGGCCCCAGCGTGCGCGATCGATCACGCCTTGGGGATGCTCGATTCGAAAGCCGATCGAAAACGGCTTGGCCTCGACGTGCACGCCGCGCGCATGCAGCATCTCGAAGGTGTCGCGCGAACTGTGGCCCAGCGCGAGCACGACGTGATCGCAGCGGATCCCGCTCGATTGCCCCGTCGCCTGATCGAGGGCGACGAGCCCCCGCACGGCGCCGCCTTCGATATGAATGTCCGTCACGCGCTGCCGGAATCGAATCTCGCCGCCGAGGCGCGTGATCTCTTCGCGCATCTTCTCGACGACCTTCACCAATTTGAAAGTGCCGATGTGCGGATGCGCGACGTACAGGATTTCTTCGGGTGCACCGGCCTTGACGAACTCCGTCATCACTTTGCGGCCGAGATGCCGCGGGTCCTTGATCTGGCTGTAGAGCTTGCCGTCGGAGAACGTGCCGGCGCCGCCCTCGCCGAACTGCACGTTGCTCTCGGGGTTCAGCTCGCGCTTGCGCCACAGGCCCCAGGTGTCCTTCGTGCGTTCGCGCACCGACTTGCCGCGCTCCAGCACGATGGGCGCAAGACCCATCTGCGCGAGCACGAGCGCCGCGAAGATGCCGCACGGGCCGAAGCCCACGACGACGGGACGCAGCGCCGGCGGCGCGTCGAATCGGACGGGCGCGCGCCATTCCATGTCCGGCGTTGCGCCGACGTGCGGCGTGCCTTGTATCGCGCGCAGCACCTCGGCTTCGTCGGCTACGGCCACGTCGACGATGTAAACCGCGAAAAGCTCCGCCTTGCGCGCATCGAAGCTGCGCTTGTGCACTTGCAAGCTCTCGATGGCCGATGCATCGACGTGCAGGATGCGCGCAGCGGCAACGCGCAACTGCGCTTCGGGATGGGCGCCTTCCTGGGCCGGCAGGTCGGCCAGCGGCAGCTTGATTTCGGAAAGGCGGATCATGGCTTTGGGAAAGATATCGCTGGAGCGGGCGTTAAGATTTGCCGATCATCCCCCGATGCGTATCCTTTTCGTCCACCAGAATTTTCCCGGCCAGTTTCGCCATGTTGCCACGGCGCTGGCGCAGCGCGGGCACGAGGTCGTGGGCATCGGCGTCAATCAGCCCGAGTCGGCATTGCCGAAGGTGCGCCACGTGGTGTACCGAATGCCATTGGCGCACAGCCAGAAGATCGACCATCCGATGGCGGGGGCAATGCGCGGGCTGCAGGAAAAGATCGTACGCGGTGAGGCGGCGGCAGAGGCGATGGAATCCCTCAGGAAGGACGGCTTCACCCCCGATGTCGTGATGGCGCATTCCGGCTGGGGCGAGGCCTTGTTTGCGCGCGACGTGTTTCCGGCGGCGCGCCAGATGGTCTACGCGGAGTTTTTCTACGGAAGCGAGCAAGGCGACACCGGCTTCGACGGCGAGTTCTTCAAACCGTCGCCGCTCACGCGCCAGCGCATCCGTATTCGCAACACGCACCTGCTGCACTCGTTGAACGCATGCGATCAGGCGCTGACGGCGACGCAATTTCAGAAAAGCCAGCATCCAGCCTGGGCGCAGGACCGCATGCAGGTCATTCATGAAGGCATCGACACGGGGCGCTTTCGTCCCGATGCGGACGCATCGGTGCATCTGGATGCGCCGGGCCTGACCTTTCGCCCGGGAGACGAGGTGGTGACTTTCGTCTCTCGCCATCTCGAGCCCTATCGCGGCTACCACATCTTCATGCGCGCGCTGCCGCTGCTGCAAAAGCTGCGCCCCAACGCGCACGTGCTGCTGGTGGGTGCGGATGGATCGGGCTACAGCATCAACCCGCCACCGGGACGAACCTGGCGGGAGGTTTTCCTGGACGAAGTGAGGACGAAGCTCGACATGAGCCGCATTCACTTCGCCGGCCGCTTGCCCCACGGCGTCCTCACCCGGTTGATGCAGGTGTCGGCAGTGCACGTGTACCTGACGTACCCCTTCGTGCTGTCATGGTCCCTGCTGGAGGCGATGAGCATCGGATGCCTCGTCGTGGCCTCGGACACCGCGCCGGTGCGCGAGGTGATCGAGCACGAACGCAATGGCCTGCTCACCGATTTCTTCGATACGGAGGCCTTGGCGCATCGCGTGGCGGACGCGCTCGCCAACGGCAAATCGCTGGGTCCTTTGCGGGCGGCCGCGCGCGAGACCATTGTGAGGCGTTACGACCTCGCGTCGAAATGCCTGCCGCAGCAGGTAGCGCTCTTCGAAGGATAATGAGCGCGTGAAGCCCGCCAGGCCGTCGCTGGTGCCGTATGGGAAACCTGGCACTGGAGGAACGTCCGGACTGCACAGGGCAGCGTAGCAGGTAACACCTGTCCGCCGAGAGGCGAGGATCAGAGCAACAGAGACGAGCCGGTCAAGTCCGGGTGAAACGGGCAATCTCTACGCGCAGCAATACCAAATAGGCACACGACGACCCTGCCCGGCGAGTGTGCGGGTAGGTAGCACCGAGCCGGCGAGCGATCTCCGGCCCAGAGGAATGACGGTCACACCCGGCAACGGGTGCACAGAATCCGGCGTACGGCGGACTTCACACTTTTATTTCGCCCTCATCAGCGCAGCAAGGCGCCCGCGGATTCGCCGGCGGGCTTCGGCCTGCCGGCCTCGAAGTGTGGCTCCGCACGAGCCGGCGGGTAGGTAGCACCGAGCCGGGCAGCGATGCCCGGCCCAGAGGAATGGCGGTCACGTCGGGCCTTCGAAAGAAGGTCCAGCGCCACAGAATCCGGCTTATCGGCGGACTTCACACTTTTTTCATCGGGCCAGCGGCAGCTCAGCAGCCTTCAA
>DATJJL010000231.1:0-8377 GCA_035492155.1 Ramlibacter sp.
GCGGAAAGCGATGATGCCCTTCGTGAGGAAGCGCGTCGGGCTGGCTTCGAGCTCCTTGAATTGAGGCAACGCGTCTGGCGCCACCATCAACACGGCCTGGCGTGCCGCACGATCGCGGCCGGCTTCCATTGCCGCGCGCGCACGATGCCATGCGTCATCCGGCTTCATGAGGCCGCCCGACTGAGGATCGATCAGGCGCGAAGCTGCGAGCGCGCAGCCGTCGTCCGCATCGCGCTGCAAGGACCACAGGCGCTTGACCTCTTCGGCCACCGCTTCCCTGGAATACGGACCGCCGCTGAGATAGGAGACCAGCAGGGCGTAACAACGCACCTCGCGGTCGTCATTCATGCGGTAATTGGCGTAGTTGGCCGCGAAGCTGTCCCAGTCGCGGCGCTGCCCCAGGAGCAACAACCAGTCGTTGCGCAGGCGATCCTCCTGGTAGGTGCCTGCGTACTTCGTGAAAAAATCCTGCAGTTCCTGCGGCTGCGCGATGTCCAGGCGCGTGCGCAGTTCCCAGTAGGCCACCCAGGCTTCCAGTGGGTGGCCTTGCACCTGCGGCAGCAGTTGCGCGAGCTTGGCCCGGTTGCCCTGCTTGTAGGCCTGGTAAGCGTCGACGACGGCGTCATCGCCCTTCGTTTGCGCTTGCGTCTGAATTTGCGCATGCGCAAAGCCCGCGAAGAGCAGGGCGATCAATGTCAGAATCCTCAGGAGCATCACATCGATTATGGACAACTCGGAGCAGAAAAAAGCCTTGCGCAAGCGATTGGTCGCCGAGCGGCTGGCCATGTCCGACAGGCTCGTGAAATGCGACATGCTCCAGAGGGTGATGCGCATCTGGCTGGTGAACCGGCCCGACACCGTGATCGGCGCCTACTGGCCGATCAAAGGCGAGTTCGATCCGCTGCCTGCCCTTCACCGCTGGAAGGAAGACGGCGAACTCCTCGATGAACCGCAGCTTCGCCGCATCGGCCTGCCGGTGGTGGACAAGCTCCATGGGACTCTCAATTTCCACGCATGGTTCCCGGGCTGCCCGATGGAAGAGGACGCCTACGGCATCCCGAAGCCGAAGGACACCGAGATCATCCATCCCACGCTACTTTTCGTGCCCTGCGTGGGCTACGGGCCGGGCGGCTATCGACTCGGTTACGGCGGCGGCTTTTACGACAAAACCCTGGCGGCCCTGAGGCCGAAGCCCTTCACCGTCGGTCTCGGATTCACCCAGGGTTATGTCGACGATTTCGAGCCGGCGTCGCACGATGTCGCGCTTGATGCCATCCTGAACGACAACGGCGTGGTCTGGCCCATAGGCTGAGCGCAACGCCGCTTTCATCGATGTCCCTGTATCGCCTCATCGGCGGGTTTCTGCGCCGCCACTGGAGTTCCTACGCGCGCGCGGGCGTGATGCTCGCGTGCATCGCGTGCCTGATCGTGTGGATTCCGCGGCAGATCGGTCACCTGGTGGATGGCCTCGCTTCGCATTCGCTTGCGGGCGATGCGTTGCTCTTCGAGCTCGCGAAGCTGGTAGCAGCGGGCGTCGTCATCTATTTCCTGCGAGTGGGCTGGCGGCTTCAATTGTTCGCGGCGGCGTACCGGCTCGGGGTTGAGCTGCGTCAACGCCTGTACGCGCGGCTGTCGCTGCAAGGTCCGCAGTTCTTCCAGAAGCAGCGCACCGGCGACCTGATGGCGCTCGCCACGAACGACATCGACGCGGTGGAGATGGCTGCGGGCGAAGCGATGCTCGCCGGCTTCGACGGTTCGCTCACGCTGGTGCTCGTCGTCGCGATGATGTCGCTCGGCGTCGATGCTCGCCTGGCCGGATGCGCGCTGCTGCCTTTCCCGTTCATGGCGTGGAGCTTCTGGTGGATCTCGCGGCATGTGCACGCGGCGTGGCGCGAATCGCTCGATCGCTTCGGTGCGATCAACGATCACGTGCAGGAGACCCTGTCTGGCGTGCGCACCGTGCGCGCGTTGGGGCTCCTTTCGCGCAGCGAGGCGCAGTTCTCGCAGCTGGCAACGGCTGCGTCGAACGCGAGCTTCAGCGCGCAGAAGTGGGAGGCGTCGTACGAGCCGGCTGTGGGCTTCACGCTGAGCGCAGCGACCGTGCTCACGTTGGGAGTGGGCGGCTGGTTCGTGTGGAACAGCGAACTCACGGTGGGCCAGCTGACGAGCTTCTCGCTTTACCTCGGTCAATTGATCTGGCCGATGTTCGCCGCGGGCTGGGTGCTGTCGCTCGTCGAGCGAGGCAAGGCCGCATGGAGCCGGCTGCAGCCGGTGCTCGACACGCCGCTGTCCGTCGACGATCACGGCACGGTGACCGATCTCAAGCCGGGACCGGTCGACGCGCAGTCAATTCGCTTCGGTTATCCGGGGCAGGGCCAGGCTGCACTGGATGGCGTGTCGCTTCATCTCGATGCGGGCAAGACGCTGGGCCTGGTCGGGCCGACGGGCGCGGGCAAATCGACGCTGATCAAGCTCATCCTGCGCCACTATGCGCCGGACCAAGGTTCGTTGAAGTGGAACGGCGTCGATCTGCAGGACTACACACTCGCGGCATTGCGCGGCGCGATCGCGTGGGTGCCCCAGGAGGCGTTCCTGTTTTCCGCGACGGTCGCCGACAACATCGCGCTCGGCAAACCCGGCGCGACGCGCGACGAAATCGAAAACGCCGCGCGATTGGCGGCGGTGCACGACGACATCCTTCGCTTGCCGAGCGGTTATGAAACGCCGGTGGGCGAACGTGGCGTGACGCTGTCCGGCGGGCAGCGGCAGCGCGTGGCGATCGCACGCGCCTTGCTCGTCGATGCGCCCTTGCTGCTGCTCGACGACGCGCTGTCGGCCGTCGATACGGACACCGAAGCGCGCATCCTCGCGCACCTTCGCGAAACGCGCGTCGGCCGCACGGTGATCATCGTGAGCCACCGCCTCAGCGCAGTCGCCGATGCTGACAACACCTTGGTGCTTCAAGGTGGACACTTGGTCGAACACGGCGATCACAAGTCGCTGCTGGATCACAACGGCTGGTATGCGCGGCAATGGCGCTACCAGCAATTGCAAGCGAGCCTCGATGCCAGTTGATGCCATCACCGCCAGCGGTCTGCCGACCGAGCCGAAAGAACGCCGCCGCACATTGGGCGATGCAGCCACGCTGCTGCTGCGCGCCGCCGCGCCGGATCGCGTGCATCTCGTCTACGGCATCTTCTGGTTGCTCGTCGCAGCGGGCATGGAAGCGCTCGGGCCGCTGATCGGCAAGACCTTCATCGACCGCTTCCTGCTGCCGCATCACGCCGACCTTGCGGCGATGGGTGGCTTGCTGGCGGGTGCGCTCGTTGCGGGTGCCATGGCCAGCTGGCTGCGCTATCGGCAGCTCACGCGTCTCGCGGGCCTTGCGATGCGATCGGTGCAGCGCATCCGCGAGAACGTGTACGGCCACGTCCTGCGCTTGCCGATGAGCTTTTTCGACAAAGCCATCATCGGCCAGATCGTCTCGCGCGTGACGAACGACACCGAGGCCGTGAAGACGCTTTACGTGCAGGTGCTCTTCGTGATGCTCGACAGCATCATCGTGCTTTCGGGCGCACTCATCGCGATGATGTGGCTCGACTGGCACCTGATGCTGATCGTCGCGACGCTGGTACCCGCGGTGATCCTGATCGTCACCGGCTACCAGCGCCTGTCCGCGCCGGCGGTGACGCGCTCACGCGAGTTGCGCAGCGAATTGAACGCGCAGGTCGCCGAATCGATCGGCGGCATGGCGGTGCTGCAGGCGACCAACGCGGGCTCGCGTTTCGGCGAGCGCTTCGCCTCGATCAACGAGGCGAATTACCGTTCGCGCCAGCGCGAGCTGCGCGCCAATGCCTGGCTGCTCCGGCCGGTGCTCGACCTGCTCAACGTGCTGCTGCTGGCCACCGTGATCGGCGTTTTCGGCTCGCGCGTAAGCGGCGTGAGCGCGATCGAGGTGGGCGTGCTCTACGCATTCATCAACTACATCGCGCGCGTCGTCGAGCCGCTCATCCAGATCACGATGCAGTTCTCGCAATTGCAGCAGGCGATGATCGGCGCGGCGCGTGTTCATGCGCTGCTCAAGGAAACGGAAACGCCCGTCGCCGCGGAACACGGACGCGTGACTGAAGGCGCGATCTCGATCGAGCATCTTGCCTTCGCGTACAACGCCGGACAGCTCGTGTTGCACGATCTCGACCTGAAGATCGCCGCCGGCAGTTTCCATGGCATCGTGGGCCACACGGGTAGCGGCAAGAGCACGCTGATGTCGCTGTTGCTGCGTTTCTACCCCGCGCCGGCCGGCAGCATTCGCATCGACGGCACGCCAGTGGATGCGATTGGCGAAGACCACTTCCGCGAAGCCATCGGCCTCGTGCCGCAGGATCCGTTTCTTCTTGCGGCGAGCGCAAGAGAAAACATCGCGATGGGCCGCAAGCTCAGCGATGCGCAAGTCGAGGCTGCTGCCCATGCCGCGCATGCGCACGACTTCATCATGGGACTCGAGCAGGGCTACGACACGCCGCTCGGCGAAGGTGGCGCGCGGCTGTCAGTGGGGCAGAAGCAGCTGATCGCAATCGCCCGCGCTCTCGCAGGCCAGCCGCGCATCCTGTTCCTCGACGAAGCCACATCGCACATCGATTCGGAGACGGAGCAGATCGTGCAGCGCGCGTTGAACGAGTTGCGCGGCAAGGTGACCATCGTCGCGATCGCGCACCGCCTGTCGACCATCCGCGATGCCGACCGCATCGTCGTGCTCAGTCACGGGCGCATCGCGGAGCTCGGCACGCACACGCAGCTGATGGCGATCGACAGCGGGCTGTACCAGCGGCTCTACCTGCTTCAGCAGCTCGAAGAAGAAGACGCGTGAAGCACATGCCCGCCGCGTTCGGGCGCGCGGGCCAATGCGTCGGGATAGAAATGCGCCGCGATTCCGCGCGGGCCGAGATCGTGGATGCTCTTGAAGCCGAGCGTACGCAGCATCTCGTGCAGGCGTGGCGGATCGAAGAAGGTGTTCCATGATTCGCCGGCCGCCGCGACGCGCTGCGCGTGGTGCTCATGCATCGCGCGATATTGAGGGTCCAGCAATTCGGGGGGCTCCGCGTAATCGAAGACCACGTGCGAACACGCGAGGCCCGCGATGTAAGAGAGCGTCGAGCGGATGGCGTCGCCGGTGAGATATGGAACAACGCCCAGCCAGGTGAAGAACGAAGACGCCGATTCGTCGAAGCCCGCAGCGCGCAATGCGTCGTCGAGCAGTTGCTTCTCGAAATTGACCGGGACGAACTCCAGGTTCGATGGAATCGCGATTCCGGTCTGTGCGAGGCGTTTTCTTTTCCAGGCCTGCGTGCCCGGATGGTCGACTTCGAAGATCGAAGTCAGTGCATGACGCTGCGCGCCGCGGTACGCGTAAGTGTCGAGCCCGGCGCCCAGCACGACAAGCTGGCGGCAGCCTTTTTCGATGGCTGCATGCAGGGCTTCTTCAGCAAGCCGGGTGCGTGCAGCGATGAAGCGGCGCATGCGCGCCGATCGCGGCTCGTCACCCAGGGCTGCCACGGCGGATTGCGCATCCTCGCCGAGGATCGCAAGGGCGAGCGGGTCGCGGAATACTTCAGCGCCGTCGTGCAACTGGTGTGCGGCGCGATGTGCCGCGGCCGCCAGCGCCGTGCGGCTGGGCTGCTCTTCCTGCTGCGCGAAGGCATTGGTCATGTCGTCAGTCCAGTGAGTCGATGGTGTCCGGATCGGGCACCTCGCCGATCGCGTGACGCGTCTTCTTGCTTTCGTTCATCAGCCAATCGCAAAACGCCTTGATCTCAGGCCGCTGGCTGCTGCGCGGGCCGACGATCATCCAGTAAGCCATCGGCGAATCCATGCGCTGGTGCGGCAGCGGCTCGACGAGATCGCCATTGGCGAGCGCCTCTGCAATCATCGGCAGCCGCGCGAGCACGACGCCTTGCCCGGTGAGCGCGGCCTGCACCATCTGGTAGGCGTAGTTGAAGTAGAGCCATCGTTTGGGCTGCAATTTGGTGAGGCCGTTCTCGTCGAACCAGCGCCGCCACGTGAGCCATTCGAGGTGCGTGGCATGCGCGTCCCCGGCTTCGATCAGCGCGAAGGTCGCGAGGTCCGCCGGCTTTTTCAGCGCGGAGCCGCTTTTGAGCAACCAGGGGCTCGCCACGGGCGTGAGCTGCTCGCCGAACAGGCGAATCGCATGCGGCGGCATCGTGGCCATGGGACCGTAACGCAGCGCGAGATCGACATCGGCGACGTCCAGATCGAGCGTCTGGTCCGATGCGTCGATGCGGATGTCGATGTCCGGATGGTCGCGCTGGAACTGCTCCAGGCGCGGGATCAGCCACATCGATGCGAACGATGCGAAGGTGGTGAGCGCGACGCTGCGGCGGCCCGCGCTTTGGCGGATCTGGCGCACGGCGCTGTCGATGCGCGGCAGCGCATTGCTCACGGCCATGAGCAATTGCGCACCGGCGCTGGTGAGTTCCACGGCGCGCGTATGCCGCAGGAACAGCGGAACGCCGACTTCTTCTTCGAGCGACTGGATCTGCCGGCTGACCGCCGATTGCGTGAGCGCCATCTCTTCGGACGCGGCGCGGAAATTGAGGTGCCGCGCCACGGCCTCGAAGGCGCGAAGGTGCCCGGCGGAGATCGGGCGGGTTCGTAAATGCGTCTGCGAGTGTTGCATGCGCGGGTGCCGGTTCTTGGCAGGAGGGGTGGTTTGATTGATGCGAATCCGGAATCAATAGGTTAGCCGCATTTCATTGGACGGACAAGCGAATCGCCACGATCATTCAATGCCGAATCGTCAAGCACTGGAGAACACCATGGCCCTGCCGCAAGTCACCGCTCTCACCCCCTGCCGCGCCGAGCCCGCGCTGCCCGGCACGTGGAAGCTCGCAGCTGGCCGCGCGATCACGCTGGAGCCGCGCGATGCGGGCGTGCTCAAGGTCGCTCATGGGCGCCTGTGGGTGACGTTCGAAGGCCCTCACGCAGGTCGGCTGAACGAATCGGGCGACCACATCATGGCTGTGGGCGAACAGCTTCGCCTGCAACCCGGCCAGCGCGTCGTGGCCGAGGCGTGGAACGACAAGTGCCCCGCCTATTTCAGCTGGGACCCGCTGCCTGCGGCGAAACGCGTGCGTCGCGCACGCATCGCCGACGTCGTGCAGCCGCTGTCGGACCTGCGCCTCGCGCTCGTGTTCGGTGGTCACGCGGTGGCGCGCCTGGCCTCGGGGCTTGGCGCGGTCGCGTGGCAATCGGTCTTCGGGCCGCGCGAAACATTCGAAGAAAACGCCTGCCGTCGCCACGGTGCGATGAGCTAGTCGCAGGTGGGTTAGATTCGGCCTGTGGCCAGGCCGAAGTCTTCCCAGCACGAACTCAAACGCGACGAGATCCTCGACGTCGCGGCGCAGTGCTTCGCCGAGAAGAGCTATCACGCCGCCAGCATGAACGACATCGCCGCGGCGTGCGGCACGTCGAAGGCGCGCCTGTACCACTACTACGAGAGCAAGGAAGCGATCCTCTTCGACCTGCTGGATCGCTACACGCAGCGGCTGCTCGCCGTCATCGGCCAGGTCGAGGCGACGGCGCAGCGGCGCAACCTCGACGATCGTTCCGCGCTGCACGAACTCGTGCGCTCCTTCCTCGAAGAGTACGAACACTCGGCGACGCGCCACGCAGCCTTGCTGCACGACACCAAGTTCCTCGGCGAAGCGCAGCGCGACATCATCTTCAACCGCCAGCGGGATGTCGTGTCGGCGGCAACGCGGTTCCTGCGGCGCGCGTATCCGCAGCGCGTGACGGCGGCCAACCAGACACCGGTCGCGATGATGCTGTTCGGCATGATCAACTGGACGTTCACCTGGCTGCGGCCCGGCGGCCCGATGAGTTATTCGCAGTTCGCCGAGGAAGTCGTCGCGATGCTCGAAGGAGGGCTTGCGGCGTGAGCGCGGTTCATGTGGTGGTGATGGGTGTTGCCGGCTGCGGCAAGTCGGAGATCGGCGAGCGAATCGCCAAGGCCTTGCAACTGCCGTTCATCGAAGGCGACGCTTTCCATCCGCTTTCGAACATCGAGAAGATGAAAAGCGGCGTGCCGCTGGATGACGACGACCGCGCGGGTTGGCTCGACGCCCTGGCGCGTGAGTTGGTCGCGCGGCCGCAAGGTGCGGTGCTCACCTGCTCGGCGCTCAAGCGCGCTTACCGCGATCGACTCCGGGCCGCGTGCCCGCATCTTCAGTTCGTGCACCTGTCGTTGCCCGAAAGCGAAGCGCAGCGGCGCGTTGCGTCGCGCCCGGGGCACTTCTACCCGCCTGCGCTCGTCGCCAGCCAGTTTGCGGCGCTCGAAGATCCGGCGGGCGAGCCCGGCGTC
>DATJJL010000232.1:0-6106 GCA_035492155.1 Ramlibacter sp.
GCGCTGTGAGGTTCATGTCCATGTGCAGGCTCCTTGCTCGGCGTCGAGCGCATTGCGCCGGAAAGCGGTGAAGAGTTCGCGGCCGATGCCGTGGCGATTCGATTCTCGCAAATGGTCGGGCATCTGCGCGGGCTCGCGCGCGGCCCATTCGTGCGCAGGCACGAGGGCTTCGAGCGTGCCTTGCTTCGCATCGAGCCGCACGATGTCGCCGTCGCGCAATTTGGCGAGTGGCCCGCCGTCGGCGGCCTCGGGCGTGACGTGGATTGCAGCAGGCACCTTGCCCGATGCACCGCTCATGCGCCCGTCCGTGATGAGCGCGACGCAATGCCCCTTGCCTTGCAGCACGGCGAGCGGCGGCGTGAGCTTGTGCAGCTCGGGCATGCCGTTCGCCTTGGGGCCTTGCCAGCGCACGACGCAGATCACATCGCGCTCCAGCTCGCCGGCCTTGAAGGCCTGCTGCAATTCGTCCTGCGAATCGAACACGCGTGCGGCTGCTTGAATGACACGGCGATCGTCCGGCACCGACGAGATCTTGATGACGCTGCGCCCGAGATTGCCCGTGAGCAAACGCATGCCGCCGGTTGCGCTGAACGGATCGGAGGCAGGACGCAGGACCTGCGCGTCCTTCGACGCACCACGGTCATGCCACTGGATCTTCTCCCTCTCCTGCTCGCGGGAGAGGGCTGGGGTGAGGGCAAATTCGCGAATGCCGCCTTCCCTCACCGTCACCACGTCCTCGTGCATCAGCCCCGCGTCGAGCAATTCGCGAATCACGTAACCCGGCCCACCCGCCGCCTGGAACTGATTCACGTCGGCCTGCCCGTTCGGGTAGACGCGCGCGACGAGCGGCGTGACATACGAGAGCTGCTCGAAATCCGTCCAGTCGATGGTGATGCCCGCCGATCGCGCGACGGCCACCCAGTGAATCAGGTGATTGGTCGACCCGCCTGTGGCAAGCAGCGCGACCATCGCATTGACGATCGCGCGCTCGTCCACCATGCGGCCGATCGGCGTGAAGCGCTTCGCGCTCACGATGGCAAGCGCAGTGCGCACGGCCTCGCGCGTCAGCTCGTCGCGAAGGCCGTCCTGCGGATTGATGAACGCTGCGCCCGGCACGTGCAGGCCCATCGCTTCCATCAGCATCTGGTTGCTGTTGGCCGTGCCGTAGAACGTGCACGTGCCTTGCGTGTGATACGCCTTCTCTTCCGCGGCGAGCAACTCCGCGCGGCCGACGAGCCCCAGCGCGGCTTGCTCGCGCACCTTTGATTTCTCGGTGTTGGACAAGCCGCTGGGCATGGGCCCGCCGGGGACGAACACCGTCGGGATGTGCCCGAAGTGCAGCGCCCCGATGAGAAGGCCCGGCACGATCTTGTCGCAGATGCCGAGCATCAACGCGGCGTCGAACACGTCGTGACTGAGCGCCACCGCCGTGCCCAGCGCGATGGTGTCGCGCGAGAAGAGGCTCAGCTCCATCCCGGCCGTGCCCTGCGTCACGCCGTCGCACATGGCAGGCACGCCGCCCGCAACCTGCGCGTTCGCCCCCAGTTTGCGGGCTTCGTCCTTGATGATGTCCGGGAAGCGCGCATAGGGCGCATGTGCCGACAACATGTCGTTGTACGCGGTGACGATGCCGATGTTGGGCACATGCTCGGCGACGACGCGGAATTTGTCGCTGCCCGGCAGCGCCGCGAAAGCATGGGCCACATTCGCACACCCCATCCGGTCGTCGCCGCGTCCGCGTGCGGCGGCTTCATCGATCTGCTTGAGGTAGGCGCTTCGGTCGGGCGCGCTGCGCTCACGGATGCGCTGCGTCACCGCAGCGACGGCGGGATGAATGGTCATGGCTTCATCCTAGCAAGACATCCACCGCTGGGCTGGGATATGCACTGGACGGTAAAGTCGCGCGATGACCGAGATGCTCGAGTCACTCAAACCACTGCGCGACCCCATTGCGATGCTGAACCGCAGCCTCGAAGAGTGGGGCGGGCATCGCGATCTCTGGGTCTTCGGCTACGGCTCGCTCATCTGGCGGCCCGAGTTCGATTTCGTCGAGCGCCGGCCTGCCAAAGTGCACGGCTGGCATCGCGCGCTGAAGATGTGGAGCCGCATCAATCGCGGCACGCCCGAGAAGCCCGGCCTTGTCTTCGGTTTGCTTTCTGGCGGCTCGTGCCAGGGCGTGGTGTTTCGCATCCCCAGGGCGAACGGGCGCGAAGTGCTCGCCGCGTTATGGGCGCGCGAGATGAAGATGGCGATTTACGACCCGAAGTGGCTCGAGTGCCAAACGACGCAAGGGCCGGTCGATGCGTTGGCCTTCACGCTCTCACGCCGCAGCCCGAGCCACACGGGTTTGCTCACGCCCGAGGAATACCGCCGCATCTTCACGGAAGCGACCGGCATCTACGGCACGACGTACGACTACGCGCATCGCACGCTCGAAGAGCTCAAGCGGCACAACATCCGGGACCGTGGCCTCGAGAAGCTGCTGAAGCTGATCTCCAGCTGACCTCCTGACTGAAAGCAAGGGAGAACCCTGATCCAGGCGTTGCAAGCGGTTGCCAACGCGTAAAAGCGCGACTATGTTTGGCTGAGCCTTTTGGCTACTATCACCCTCGAGCCGCTACGGTGGCGGCCACCTGGAGACTCCATGAACAGGACCTTGATCGCCCTTGCTCTCGTGTCGCTGGCAACGGCCGCCCGCGCCGAGAAGATGGACATCGACAAGATGGGCGTCAATCGCCACCCGGTCGAAGACCTGAGCACGACGAACGAGCCTCCGCAGTTGGGCCAGCACCTCACGCGCGAAGAGCACGGCCAGCGCGCTGCTCGCGCGCCGAAGCACACCAGCAGCCCGAACATGACCTACCACGGCGGCAAGATCATGACGACGGTCGTCTCGCGTGCGATTTTCTGGGGGCCGAAGTGGGCCAACGCATCGTTCGCGGGCGACAAGATCACCGGCCTGGACGACTGGTATCTGGGTCACACCGGATCGCACTACGCCGCCGCGTCGAACGAATACACCGGCAGCAACGGGCAGGTGCAATCCAGCGGGTTCCTGCACCAGGGGCACCTGGTCGACACGTCGACGGCGAGCTCGAACAGCAGTTCCGTGCTCGCAGAGGTATGCCGCACCATCACGCCCGACCCGAACGGCAACGGCTACTACCCGGTGTACACCGACGTCCCCCGCGGCCACGCCAACTACTGCGCGTGGCACAGCTACGGCACCTGCGGCGGCGTGCAGGTGCAGTTCGCCTTCTTCTTCAATCTCGATGGCGATGCGGGCTGCGACCCGCAGGACACCTCGGGCCAGCACTCGCAAGGCCTCGCGGCGCTGGCCAATGTGACGGGACACGAACTCTCCGAGGCCCGCACCGACCCGGGCTCGCCCGGCGGCTGGTACGACTCGCAAGGCGCCGAGAACGGCGACAAGTGCGCGTGGACCTTCGGCGCGCCGCTGGTCTCGTTCACCAATGGCACGCAGTGGAAGCTG
Organism: Ramlibacter sp.; assembly: GCA_035492155.1. GTDB lineage: Bacteria > Pseudomonadota > Gammaproteobacteria > Burkholderiales > Burkholderiaceae_C > Ramlibacter. The sequence goes on from DATJJL010000232.1 coordinate 3,494, forward strand.
CAGGGCGAATGGTCCAACGCTGCGTACAACGGGCAGACCGGCTATCCGAACTCGTCCGGCTACAAGGGCTGCCTCTCCGGCCTGTGACCCGGCCGCTGAAAGCCTTCGTCGCCGCGGCCGCGCTCGCCACGGTCGGCGCGTTCGCGCAGCCCGTGCACACGGGCGGCATGGCAACGCGCAGCGTCTCGCATTACCTCGCGCTGGAGCGTGACGTGCAGCAAGCCGTGGCCACGCGCGACAGCGCCGCGCTGCAGGCGCGCGTGTCGGGCGACTTCACCTACCGCGCGTCCGCCGGCGCCGACGTGATGGACCGCGATGCGTGGGTGGCGCACGAGCCGCGCAGCACGCCGCCAGTGCGCGATCTCACGGTGAGCGAGCAGGACGGCGTCGCGGTGGTGAGCTTTCTTGCAGGACGCCGCTTCATCGTCGATACGTGGAAGGGCGAGCAGCTTGTCGCTCGCTCCGCTTCGCTTGCGGCCGACGCGCCAAAGCCGCCGCGCCGTCCCAGCGGGCGCGAATGACTCATCCCGGATAGGTCAACGCGCCGCGAGCAATTGCTCCGCGGTGCGCAGATCGGCCAGCGTGTCGATGTCCACGGCGATGCCGTCGTCGTCGATCTCCATGTCGTGCACCGCACCGACCGCCGCTTCGGCACGCACGATGGACTGCGCGCCCTGCGGGCCCGAGAGCGCGCGCAACGCCGCCTCGCAGGTTTCGCCGAAAGCCACCGGGTGTCCGCGCTGCCCACGGTAATGCGGGACGACCACGTCGTGAAGCGCGAGAGCATCGGCCACGGCCTGCAGCGTTTCGGGCCGGATCAAGGGCAAATCCGCTGGAAGGATCAGCCAGCCCGATGCGTCCTTCGTCGCGCGCACTGCCGCGGAAATGGAGTCGCCCATGCCGGGGTGCTGCGCTCGCTCCAGGTGCCAACGCAGGCCGCTGGCCTTCACCGCAGCTAGCGTCCATTCGAGCACCGGTTTGCCGGCAAGCAGTGCCGCGAGCTTGGAGCCCGTGCCCCCGGACGCGATGAACCGGTCGCCCTTGCCGGACGCAAGCACAAGGACAACAGGCTGGCTCATGAAACACAGTATGCCCAGAATGCGAGAATTTGACGATGATCACCACCGCACAAGGCATCGCCGATTTGAGGAAGAGCTACGAGCGCGCGGAACTCAGCGAGGACGCGTCGCACGCCGACCCGCTCAAGCAGTTCGACCAGTGGCTGGGTGAAGCGATCTCGGCGCAAATTCCCGAGCCCAACGCGATGACGCTGGCAACAGTGGCGGGCAACCTCAGGCCGAGCACGCGCGTCGTGCTGATCAAGGGCTACGACGAACGCGGCGTCGTCTGGTACACCAATTACGAAAGCCGCAAAGGCACTGAACTCGCCGGCAATCCTTATGCCGCGCTGCAGTTTCACTGGGTCGAGCTCGAACGCGTCGTGCGCATCGAAGGGCAGGTGGAAAAAACATCGGCCGAAGAAAGCGATGCGTACTTTGCGACGCGTCCTCTCGATTCGCGCATCGGCGCGTGGGCCAGCCCGCAAAGCCAGGTGATCGCAGGCCGCGCGGCGCTTGTCGCTGCCGCTGCCAAGTACAGCGCGCAGTTCCTGCTGAAGCCGCCACGGCCGCCGCACTGGGGCGGTTATCGGCTGGTGCCCGATCGGTGGGAGTTCTGGCAAGGCCGCAAGAGCCGCTTGCATGACCGGCTGCGGTATCGGCTTGCAGATGGCAAGTGGGTGCGTGAGCGGCTTGCGCCATGAGATCGGCTACACCCGACGATGGTTTAGGAATAATATAACGACTGTTATAACAGTGGAGCCGCGTCATGCACATGCTCAAGCTTACCCAGATCGGCAATTCGATCGGCGTTATCCTTCCCAAGGAAGCGCTGGCGAAACTGCGCCTGGAAAAAGGGCAGACGGTGTTCCTGACCGAAACGCCTGAAGGCTACGCATTGACGCCCTACGACCCTGCGCTGGAAGAACAGGTCCAGGCCGGGCGCGAATTCATGCGCGAATTTCGCGACACATTCCACCAGCTCGCGAAGTGAGCTGGCACTGGATAGACAAGCGTGCGTTGCTCCTGCTACATGGCGAGAGCCTTGCAGAGCACGGAGGCGGCGCTGGCGTACGGGATGAGGGCCTGCTCGACTCCGCGCTCGCGCGCCCCCAGCATCTTGCGGTATATGGAGAACCGGATTTCGCCGACCTCGCCGCGTCCTATGGACTTGGCTTGGCGAAGAACCATCCATTCATCGACGGCAACAAGCGCGCAGCCTTCCTCGCCGTCGGTCTCTTCCTGTTCCTGAACGGTCGGCGACTCCAGGCCGACCAGGCCGAGGCGACGATCGCCATGCTTTCCGTCGCAGCCGGCGACATCACCGAGGCCGAATTCGCGACATGGATACGTGACCACACGGCTAAGACATCAGCATCAGCACGATCGCGACGCCCGGCACGGCCAACAGCGTCGACATCGCGACGCCCGCGGTGACCTCGTCTTGCGCCACGCCATAGCGCTGCGAAAATAAAAATACGTTCGCGCCGATAGGCAACGCGGCCGACAGCACCATCACGCTGCGCTCCACGCCGTTGATCGCCATCCAACCCGA
>DATJJL010000233.1:0-7626 GCA_035492155.1 Ramlibacter sp.
CGGCCTGCCGCTTGCGCGTGCAGCACATGCTCCATCTTCATCGCTTCGAGCACGGCAATGGGCGCGCCGCCCGCGACGAGTTCGCCGGGCTGCGCGTTGGCTTGTACCAGGCGTGCGGCCATCGGGGCTCTCACGGCGACAAGACCATCGCCGACATCCTCGTCGCGCGGCGTCGATGCTTGCGATGCGTCGGCGAAGCGCTCGCTGTCGGCCAGCAGTGCGGCGAGCTCGTCTTCGAGCCAGCGCGTGTGCACGGACTGGTTGTCGAATTCCGCCCGAGCCGCCACAGCACGCAGCAATGGCAGGTTCGTGGCCGGCCCTTCGATATGCATCTCCGAAAGAACACGGCGCGACTTGCGCGCCGCATCCGCGAAATCCGCGCTGCGCGAATGCACGATCACCTTGGCGAGCAGCGTGTCGTAATGCGGCGAGGGCTGCGCACCGGCAACGCCGTGCGTGTCGACGCGAACGCCCGGTCCGCTCGGCAAATCGAAGCGCGAAAGCACGCCACCAGCCGGACGCGCATTTCCTTGCGCATCGAGCGTCTCGGCGTTGACACGCCACTGGATCGCAAAGCCCAACGCCTTGGGCGCATGCGCCGGGTCGAGGCCGAGCGATTCGAGCGACTCGCCCGCGGCCAGCGCAATTTGCAGTTGCACAAGATCCAGTCCCGTCACTTCTTCGGTCACTGTGTGCTCGACCTGCAGCCGCGGATTCGCCTCGATGAAGACGAAAGGCAGGCCGGCCGAATCACCGACGAGAAATTCGAAGGTGCACAGGCCCGGGTACCAGACCTCACGCGCCATCTTGAGCGCAGCGTGCACAAGCTGCTCACGCATCGAGTTCGACAGGCTCGGGCTGGGCGCGATCTCCACGAGTTTCTGGAAGCGCCGCTGCAAAGTGCATTCGCGCTCGCCGAGCGACATCATGTGCTGGCCGTCGCCGATCACCTGCACTTCGATGTGGCGTGCGTTCGGCATCAGCCGCTCTGCATACACACCGGCGACGCCGAAAGCCCGGGCTTCCGACGCGCAGCGCGCGTACGCCTCGTCAAGCTGCGATTCGCTGGTGACCGCACGCATGCCCCGTCCGCCACCGCCGCCGATCGCCTTGAGCATGATGCCCGCACCGGGCTGCGCCTGAAAGAAGTCGCGCGCCTGATCGAGCGTCACGGCGCCTTCGCTGCCGGGCAGCACGGGCACATCGCAAAGCTTTGCCAGTGCGCGCGCCCGCGCCTTGTCGCCGAACAGTTCGAGGTGCTGCGCGTCGGGGCCGATGAAGGTGACGCCGGCTTTTTCGCACTGCTGCGCAAAATCGGCGCGCTCCGAGAGAAAGCCATAACCCGGATGCACCGCATCGCATCGCGTCTGCTTCGCGATCTCGGCCAGTGCCCTGCCATCGAGATAGGCGGGCGGGCCGGACGCGGCGAGTGCCACCGCTTCGTCGGCGAGCGCGACATGCGGCGCGTGTGCGTCGTCCTGCGCATAGACCGCGACGCTTTGCGCACCGATGTCCCGCACGGCCCGGACGATGCGAAGGGCGATTTCACCCCGGTTGGCGACAAGAACCCTGTGAAACATGGGCAGACTCTTCGGTTCGAGGCAATATACGCGACCCACCGGCGGCTAGAATTCGCGTCGGGGACATGGGCAGACTCCCCGCTTCAAGACGCCACGCGTCCAAGTCTGCTCCTGGTAGGGCCCACAGCGCCCGCATAGGAGCTCGCTTGCAAAACACCTCTTCCACCTACACGCTCTGGCAGCTCGTGCGCTACATGCTCGGGCTGGGCACCTGGGGATTCGGCGGCCCGGTCGCGCTCGTGGGCTACATGTACCGCGACCTCGTCGAAAAGCGCGGCTGGATCACCGAGAGCGACTACAAGGAAGGCCTGACGCTCGCGCAGCTCATGCCCGGCCCGATGGCCGCGCAGCTTGCCATCTATCTCGGGTTCGTTCGCTTCCGCATCCCCGGCGCCACGCTCGTGGGCCTGGCGTTCGTGCTGCCGTCGTTCGTCATGGTGGTGCTGCTGGGCGCCGTGTATGCCACTTACGGCGGCATCGGCTGGATGCAGGCGGTGTTCTACGGCGTGGGCGCGGCGGTGATCGGCATCATCGCAATGAGCGCCTGCAAGCTCACGAGCAAGAACATCGGCAAGGACAAATTGCTGTGGGCGATCTTCGCGGTCAACGCGATCCTCACTGTCGTGCTGCAGGCCGAGATGGTGTGGACGGTGATCGGCGCCGGCGTTCTCGTCTGGCTGCTGCGCGCGCCGCCGAAGATCTTCCGGGGCGGCGCGATGCACGCGGCGTCCGCGCCGCTTCTCGCGTCCTTCATGTTCACGCAGGTGGACAGCGCCAAGCTCGCGCAGATCGGCGGCTACTTCGCATACGCGGGTGCCTTCGTCTTCGGCAGCGGCCTTGCGATCGTGCCCTTCCTCTACGGCGGCGTCGTCAAGGAATACGCGTGGCTTACCGATCGGCAGTTCGTCGATGCAGTCGCCGTCGCGATGATCACACCCGGCCCGGTGGTGATCACCACGGGCTTCATCGGTTTTCTCGTGGCGGGTTTCTGGGGTGCGGTGGTCGCCGCGGCCGGCACCTTCCTGCCTTGCTATTTGCTCACCATCGTTCCCGCGCCGTATTTCAAGAAGCACGGAAAGCGACCGGCCCTCGTCGCCTTCATCGACGGCGCAACCGCCGCGGCCATCGGCGCAATCGCGGGCTCGGTGGTCGTGGTCGGCCAGCGATCCGTCACCGACTGGCTCACGGCCGTGCTCGCCATCGTCACCGCCTTCGTGCTCTGGAAATTCAAGAAGATCCAGGAGCCGGCGATCGTCCTCGCAGCGGCGTTGATCGGGCTCGCGGCCTATCCCCTGATGGTTCACCCGTGAAGGCGCGGCGGGTCCTTCTTTCGCGATCGCTGCGCGCCGTCGTCGACGGTGCAATGGCCGTCCTGCTCCCCGCCTACCTGCTGGAGCTCGGGTTCGGCACCTTCGAGGTCGGCGTGATCGCCACCGCGACGATGCTCGGTTCGGCATTCGCGACACTCGCCGTCGGCGCTTTCGGCCATCGGCTTTCGCGCTACCCGCTGCTGCCGGCAGCCGGCGTGCTGATGGCGCTCACCGGCCTGGGCTTCGCGGGCCTGCACGCATTCGCGGCATTGCTCGCCGTCGCTTTCGTCGGCACGCTCAACCCCAGCTCGGGGGACGTGAGCGTGTTCCTGCCGCTCGAGCATGCGCGCATCGCGGCCAGTGCGACGGGGCATGAACGCACGTCGCTTTTCGCTCGTTACAGCGTGCTGGGCGCTGTGTGCGCGGCCGCCGGCGCGCTCGCGGCCGGTGTGCCGGATTTGCTCGTCGCGCGTTTCGGTTTTGCGAGACTCGCCGGCCTGGAGGCCATGTTCCTCGTGTATGCGATCGTCGGCGCGGCGGTGGCCATGGTCTACGCCGGCGATCGAATCGATCCTGCGTCTGCGCGCGTCGTGCCGCTCGGCCCCTCGCGAGGCATCGTGGTCAAGCTCGCCACATTGTTCAGCGTCGATTCATTCGCGGGCGGCCTCGTCGTGAATTCGCTTCTCGCCTTGTGGCTGCTGCAGCGCTTCGGCCTGTCGCTCGCGCAGGCGGGCACCTTCTTCTTCGCCGCGGGCCTGCTCAGTGCGACATCGCAGTTCCTCGCCGCCCGGCTTTCCAGGCGAATCGGTCTGCTCAATACGATGGTGTTCACGCACATTCCCGCCAGCATGTTCCTCATCGGCGCGGCCTTTGCGCCGACGTTGCCGCTCGCACTGGCGTTGCTGCTATGTCGCAGCGCGTTGTCGCAGATGGATGTGCCTGCGCGGTCCGCTTACGTGATGGCAGTGGTCACGCCCGCAGAGAGGCCTGCTGCGGCCAGCTTCACCGCTGTTCCGCGCAGTCTCGCGTCGGCAGTGAGCCCTACGCTTGCCGGCGCGATGTTTGCTGCGGGCTGGATCGCCACGCCGCTCGTCGCGTGTGGGCTGCTCAAGATCGTGTACGACCTGGTGTTGTGGCGGGCTTGTCGCGGGCAACCGCTGGATGGGGCGTCGTAAATGATGTCATCCCGGCGAAGGCCGGGATCGTTGGCGATCGATTCGCCGCGCTGAATCCATCGCCATCGACCCCGGCCTGCGCCGGGGTGACAGCGCAATTCAATCCGACCGAGACAAAGTCACCGGCAACGCAGGAACGACTCCCGCGCTGCCGCCTCCGGATTTAGGCGATTGCAGCAGCGCAGGCTCAGGCAATCCCAGCGCGACACGCAAGCCTTCAACCAGCTGCGACACGCCAGGCTCCGACATCATCGTGAAGTGCGAACCCGTGACTTCGACGACTCGGATCGCGCCGCGCACATGCTCGTTCCAGCCGAGCGTCGATCCGGCCGCGAGGTATTGCGTCTCGGCCTGCGCCGCGCGGAAAAGCACGATGTCCCCGTCATACATCGGGGGCGTGTAGCGCGATTGCGCGTCGACGAAATTGCGGAAGAGGTGATGCTCCACGAGTTCGAGCGGCAGCGGCTCGCCGCGCGCGACTCGCTCCAGCGCTTGCGCATACAGCGCGTCGCCCTCGCGGCCCCTGCGCCGGCGGCTCGACCGGTCAAGGAAAAACTGCAAACTCCAATGCCGCATCAGCATTAGCTTCTTCCAGCGGGGAATCGGCCGGCGCGCGGCAACGGGTGCGAGCGTGTCGATCATTGCGAGCAACGAGGTCTTCGCGCCGAGCTTTGCAAGCTGCTGCGCCATTTCAATCGCGATCACGCCGCCGGCCGAATAGCCCGCAAGTTGATAAGGCCCCTGGGGATCGACGGCGCGAATCGCTTCCACATACTGCGCGGCCATCTCCTCGATCGTGGTAAGCGGCGGCACGCGCCCGTCCACGCCTTGTGCCTGCAATCCATGGAAGGGCTGCTGCGGCCCGAGACGGTCGGAGATGATCTTGAAGTTCAGGACATTGCCGCCGGCGCCATGAACGCAATAAAGTGGCGCGCGCTCGGGCGATCCCTTGCAGATCGCGACGAGCGGCGACCACGCGCGCGTGACGAGCGGGATCACATTCGACTTCTTCGGCACTTCCTCGGCAAGCGGGATGTTCGCGTGCTGCGCGACGAGAGCCGCGAGCGCGCCGAGTGTCGGCGCCTGGAACAGCGTGGCAAGCGGGAGATCGACGCCATAGTGCTTGCGGATGCGCGCGAACAATCGCACGGCCGCAAGCGAGTGACCGCCCAGCGCGAAGAAGTCGTCGGCGGGCGTGATCTCGTCGACGCCGAGCAGCTCGCGCCAAACGTCCGCGAGCATGTTCTCGACAGGATTGAGCGAAGCCGAAGCGTGCGGCGCCGCGGCCTTCGCGCGTACAGCGGGCCTGGGCTGCGCGTGCGCCATCGCACGCGCTAGCTGCTCGATGTCGATCGACGAGACGACCAGATCGCGCGAGCCTTGCGAGAAGACCAGCTCGAACAGCACAGGGGCATCTTCCCCGCGAATGCCGCACGCCAGCATCGCATCGGTCAGGCTGGCCGCACGCGGCGGCGCGGCATGTGCGCTCACGGCTTCGGGATGCACGGGCCGCAGCGAGAAACCTTCGAAGCGCGCGAGGGGCTTGCCCGCTTCGCTCGAAAGCGTCACATCGAAAGTCGCGAGCCGCTCGTTCGCCGCGCTCGTGAGCTTCACGCTGCTGGAGATCCGCGGCGGCAATGGCGCGGCAATGCGGATGCGATCGATCGACAGCGGAACGAAGAGCTGGCCCGTGCGCTTGCCTGCATCGAGCAGGTGCAGGCCGAAGGTCGCGGCCATGTCCGTGAGCGCCGGGTGCGCGCCGAATGCTTGCGCATCGAGATGGAATTGCGGCGCGAGTTCGAGCTGCGCGAAAGCGCGGCCGCTTCCGATCTGCATGCGCACAAGGTTGCGCCAGCGCTCGCCGAAGGCGACGGCCTTTTCCTGCGGGATGAGGCCGGGTTGCCAGCCCGTGGCGGCCGGTGCGGGCGCTTGTGCAAGCTCGCCGAGAAAGACACTTGCCGACGCGCGTGCATGTTCGAGCCAATCGCCGTCGCTCGGCGCGCGGCTTCGCACGGTGAAGTCGTAGTTCGATCCATTGCGCCTGAGCTCGGTGCGAACGACGCGCACTTCGCCCGGCTGGAACACCATCGCTTCCTCGAAAGAGAGCGAGCGGATCTCGATGGCTGCGCGCGGATGCAGGTGCATCATCGCCGCGCGTGCGAGTTCGATGTACGCCGTGCCCGGCAGCACGGCGCGGCCTGCCACCCGATGTTCGCGCAGCACCCACAGCTTGTCGGGGTCATAGGCGGCTTCGAAGGCGACGCCGTCGTCGCTTGCCACTTGCGCGCCGAGCAGGGGGTGGGCATGCGTGGGCACGTCGTTCGGCAGCACGCGGCCATAGGCGCGCGCGGCCATGCCGCGGTCGCCCCAGATGCCCCAGCGGATCGCGAGGCCGTCGTCGCGCGATGCAGCGAGCGAGTCGAGGAAAGCATTGGCCGCGACATAGTCCACCTGCCCCGCGCCACCGAGCAGCACGCTCGTGGACGAGAACACGCAGAACACATCGAGATCGCCTGGCGGCAGCAACTCGTGCAGCACTTGCGCGCCGGCGGCCTTCGCACCGATCACGCGCGCAACGCTCTCCGGTGTTTTCGCCGCAATCGGCGCGTCGTCAAGCACGCCCGCTGCATGGAACACACCATTGATCGTGCCGAAGCGCGCGCGGCATTCGCCGATCACGCGCGTCATCGCGCGGCGGTCTGCCACGTCGGCCTGCAGCGTGAGCACCTGCGCGCCGTGCGCTTCGAGCGCGACGAGCCGGCGTACGAGCCGCACATCGGCAGAGTGATCGCCGCTGGCCGCGAGCGCGGGCCAGCTGGCGCGAGGCGGCAGCGCACGACGGCTGACCAGCGCGAGTCGCGCCTTTTTTTCCTCGGCGAGCCACGCCGCGAGTTCAAGGCCGATGTCGCCGAAGCCACCGGTGATCAGATACACGCCGCGCTCGCGCATGACAGGCGCATGCTTCGCGGGTGACGAGGCGCCCGGTGGCGAAAGCTGCTGCGAGAAACGGCGACCGTGCCGGTACGCGACGAGATCCGGACCTTGCGGCGCGAGCGCCTCTTGCACGATCACCGCGGCGGCTGATGCGAGCTGCGCCTGCGCAAAATCGACGAGCCGCGTCGTGACGGTCGGCATCTCGTGCGGCACGACACGGCACGGCCCAAGTGCGAAGGCCCGTTCCGGATGCGGCACCGGGCCGCCGTCGACTGCGAAGGCGCCGGCCGTGACGATTGACAGATGCACCGGCGCGGCGATGTCGAGCTCCTGCATCGCACGCACGAGATTCAGGAGACTGTCGAATGCCAGCACCTGTTCCCCGAGTGTGCCGTTGCCTGCCCCGGGCAAGGTGTCCAGCGCCCACAGGTGCACGATGCGCGCCGGCACGCGCGATTCGGCTTCGAGCGTGCGCAGCAGCGCGGCGTAGTGCGCAGGATTTGCGGGCGCGATGGTGAAAGTGCCATCGGCGAGCCTCGCGTGGTCGTCGCCGCGGCGCACGAGCGTCACGCGAGCACCTGCCGCGGTGGCCTGCGCGACGACATCGCCCGTCAGTTGCGAGCGGTT
>DATJJL010000234.1:0-2750 GCA_035492155.1 Ramlibacter sp.
GAACGCCTCAATCGTGAATTGCACGAGATCCTCGCCTTGCCCGAGGTGCGCAACGCTTTCCAGACCCAGGGAATGGACCCGGCGACCGACTCGCCGGAGGAGTTCAAGAAGCTCGTCGAGCAGGACGCCGACCGCTGGGCGAACCTGATCAAGACGCAGGGCATCAAGGCCGAGTAGGTTCGAAGGGAAAACGATGCGCATTGCAATCGTCGGCGGCGGGATCGGTGGCTTCGCGCTGGCGCTGTCGCTGCACCGGCTCGGGCTGCAATGCGACGTGTACGAATCGACCCCGCAGATTCGCGAGATCGGCGTCGGCATCACGCTGTTGCCGCATGCGATGCGCGAACTTGCGCTGCTCGGCCTGCAAGACGAGCTCGAAGCAGTAGGAATCGAAAACCTCGAAAGCGTTTTTTTCAACCGCTGGGGGCAGTTCATCTATCGCGAGCAGCGCGGTCGCCATGCGGGCTATGCGCTTCCGGAGATCGGCCTTCATCGCGGCAAGCTGCACGGCATCCTGTACCGCGCAGCGCTCGAACGGCTCGGGGCCGACCGCATCCACCTCGGCAGCCGATGCGCCGGTGTCGATCACGACGGCACCAAGGCAACGTTGCGCCTCAACGGCCGCACGGTCGAAGCTGATGTGGTCGTCGCCTGCGACGGCGTCAACTCCGCATTGCGCCGCGAGTTCTATCCGAACGAAAAGCTGGCCTTCGGCGGCATCAACACCTGGCGCGGCGTGACCGTGCACCGTCCCATCCTCACCGGCAAGAGCTACATGCGTATCGGCTCGATCGACACCGGCAAGATGGTGATCTACCCGATCGCCGACAACGTCGACGGGCAGGGCAGCCAGCTCGTGAACTGGGTCGCGGAGATTCGCCGCCCGGACGTTGCGATGAACGACTGGAACCAGCCGGGCCGCCCCGATGATTTCATCTCGATCTTCGAGGACTGGAAGTTCGACTGGCTCGACGTGCCGAACCTCATCCGCACTGCGCAGCAGATGTTCGAATACCCGATGGTCGACAAGGACCCGGTGCCACGATGGACCTTCGGCCGCGTCACCTTGCTGGGCGACGCCGCGCACCCGATGTATCCGCGGGGCTCCAACGGATCGGCGCAGGCTTTGATCGATGCGCGCACGCTCGCCGAATTGCTGGCCTTGCGCGAGCCGCTCGATGCGCTGGCCGAATACGAGCGCGTGCGCCTTGCACCGACGGCGCGAGTCGTCGAGACCAACCGCACCGTACCGCCGGACTACATCATCATGAAGGTGGACGAGCTCACCGGCGGCAAGCCCTTCGGCAAGCTCGAAGATGTGATTGGCGAGGATGAACTGCGCGAGCTCTCGGACGAATACAAGCGCGTCGCCGGGTTCTCGCTGGATGCGCTGAAGCGTTGAACCGCTAGTTCAGGTACTTCGGCTTGCCCTCGGGGTCGTCGTCTTCGGTGGAAGTTCCGCCCATCACGCCCGATGCGTTGAACGGCTCCTGCCACTGCGAGCGCTGCAGCGCCTGTTCGAGCAGGTGCATCATGCCCTGCATCAGCTTGGGATCGAGCTCCAGGTTCAGGTTGCGCGGCTCGTCCGAATTTGGCAGGCGCTCGTTGAAAGTGAGCCTGATGCGCCCGCTGGGCAGGGGCGAGGCGTCGACGTCCGTCACCAGCATGGGCTTGGCCCCGAGCGGCAGCGTCTGCTGGTTTTCGTCGTAGGGCGTGTCGAAGTCGGCCTGCTGCAGGAACTGCTCCTTGCGGAAGTCGGCGAGCATCTTCTTCAGGCCGTCATCGGCCGATTCGAGCGAGCTGCCGGCCGCCTCCAGCTTGAGCAGGTGCTCGGTGAGCAGCTTCGACAGCAGCGGCCACAGGCCCAGCATGAGCCGGCGCGTGAACCAGAGGCGGATCTCCTCCGACGCGGCGGTATTGACGCGCACGAAGATGCGGTCCTGCTCCGCAAGGTAGTTGATCGAAAGCTGGTGGATCTTCATTTCGGCCGCATTTTCCCTTGAAATTGCCCGGGAAAGCCTAAGCTGCTTGAGCGATACGGAGCAAACAAAAATGCGCCTCGACAAACTCACAAGCAAATTCCAGGAAGCGCTGGCAGAAGCCCAGACGCTCGCACTCGGCAACGACCACGCCTACATCGAACCGCCGCATCTTCTTGTCGCCATGCTGCGCCAGGAAGACGGCCCGACGCCCCTGCTGCAACGCGCCGGCGTCAACGTGCCGGGCCTACTGGCCGCCGCCGAATCGGCGATGCACAAATTGCCGCAGGTGGAGGGCCAGGAGCAGGTGCAGGTCGGCCGTGACCTGGCTGTGCTGCTGCAAGCCGCGGAGAAAGATTCCATCAAGCGGGGCGACCAGTACATCGCCAGCGAGCTCTTCCTGCTCGCAGTGGCCGACACCAAGCAGGAGATCGGCCGCATCGCGCGCGAAAGCGGCCTCACGCGCAAGTCGCTCGAATCGGCCGTCGACACCGTTCGCGGCGGCAAAGCCGTGAACGATCCGCAGGCCGAAGGCAAGCGGCAAGCGCTCGAGAAATACACCATCGACCTCACTGCGCGGGCACGCCAGGGCAAGCTCGATCCGGTGATCGGCCGCGACGACGAGATCCGCCGCGCCATCCAGGTCCTGCAACGCCGCACCAAGAACAATCCCGTGCTCATCGGCGAGCCGGGCGTCGGCAAGACAGCCATCGTCGAAGGGCTCGCGCAACGCATCATCGCGCAGGAAGTGCCCGAATCGCTCAAGGGCAA
>DATJJL010000235.1:0-6970 GCA_035492155.1 Ramlibacter sp.
CATCGTCGCGCAGGCGGCGCAGGCTGCATCGCCATCCATGCAGTCGTGCGACTCCGTGGCGCCCGACACATGCTCGATCGCGCAGTCGCTCAAGCGCGGAATCAACATGGGCAACATGCTCGATGCGCCGCGCGAAGGCGACTGGGGCGTGAAGCTCGAGCCTCAATATGTCGATCTCGTCGCGGGCAAGTTCCAGACCGTGCGAATCCCCGTGCGGTGGAGCAACCATGCGGCACCCACTGCCGACGCCACCATCAACGACGCTTTCGCCAGGCGTGTCGACGAAGTGGTCGACGCATTCCTCGCCAAGGGCATGTACGTCATCCTGGACGTTCATCACTACACGCAGATTTCGGGCGACCCGCAGCACCCCAACGAGTTCAAGGTCGATCCGTCCGTCGTGGACCAGCGCCTCGTGAACCTGTGGAAGCAGATCGCCGAGCGCTACAAGGACCGCTCTCCCAAGCTCATCTTCGAGTTGCTCAACGAGCCGCACGGGCGCCTCGATGGCGAAGCATGGAATCGCCTTGCCGCGCAAACGCTTTCCGTCGTGCGCAACACGAACCCGACACGCACCGTGCTTATCGGGCCGGGCGAATGGAACGGAATCCCGCAGCTGCCGAAACTCAAACTTCCTGCCGACGACAAACACATCATCGTTTCGATCCACAACTACGACCCGATGTCGTTCACGCACCAGGGCGTCGAGTGGATGCCGCAGTTTCCCGTCGGCCCGAAGTGCTGCGACGGCCGGCAGCGCGCGCAGATCGAAAACGCACTGGCCACTGCCAAGCGCTGGAGCGACGAACACGGCTACCCGCTCTACCTTGGCGAATTCGGTGCTTATGAGAAGGCGGACCTCGCCTCACGCGCGAACTACACGCGCATCGTGCGCGACGAAGCCGAGAAGCGCGGCATCGGCTGGGCGTACTGGGAATTCGCTTCGAGCTTCGGCGTTTATTCCCCGAAGACGGGCACCTGGGTCGAGCCGATCCGCCACGCATTGCTCGATTGAAAGCGCGCGCCCTACGGCGGTGTAGGACGTTCTCGGAACTTGGTAACGCAGGGCATGGATGAGCCTCGCGCTGTCGCACTATTCATGGGCTTGCAGGAGACAGGGCACCATGAACATCAATGACCAGGACACGGGCGCGCAGGCGGCGTACACCTATTCGGTCGAGCGCGAACGCGAAGCGTGGCAAACACTGCAGTCGTTCCCGCCGGGCAGCATCGGACGAGCCCGTGCGTGGGAAGACTGGTCGCGCGCGATCACCAGCACCAACCACGCATGGCGGCAACTGAGCGCCGGCCGCGCGGCACGGCCCCATGCCAGCGCCTGAAGTCTTGCTGGCCTGCGCGCGCCCCGACGAAGTGCCGCCGCAGGACTGGGGCGAGATCGCATCGCTGATCGACAGCGACGAGCACAACCGCGCGCGGCGCTTTCGCTTCGATGCGGACCGGCATGCTTTCGTGCTCTCGCACGCGCTCCTGCGCGCACTCGTCGGCGCGGAAAGCGGCCTGCCGATGGATGACATCCGGGTCGTGCACGACATCAAGGGACGGCCTTTCGTGGAGAGAGCGCCTGGATTGCATGTGAGCCTGTCGCGATCGCGCGAGCTGGTGGCGTGTGCCGCGACACGGGCCGCGCCGGTCGGCGTCGATGCGGAATGGATCGAGAGCAAGCCGATCGACGCGGGCTTGCTGGGCGCTTTCGTGGTCACGCACGAATCGGTGACCGCGCGCCAGTTCTTTCACCACTGGACGGCGCTGGAAGCGTTCTGGAAAGCCTGCGGCACGGGCCTGGCGGACGGGCAACCCCGTATCCGCTGCATCCCGCTGACCAGTCACCGGTTCGACGTGCATGTCGAACACAGCAGCGGAACATGCGCGGGTCGCGGCATCGTGGTCGACGCGTTCGCCGAATGTGCGCTCTCGGTGGTGCTGCGCGCGCCCGTGGAATCGCAGTTCGTCCTCAAGCGCACCCATTGCGCCGGCGCCCAGGACATTCGTCAGCTTGCACGCGCGCGGTCCGCGCCCGGGCAGTTCTGCGCCGCATAAGGGCGCCAATTCAGAGGGGAATCCAGCATGAGCAGTACCAATGCTGTCTTCATAGGCGGCGGGACTTTGGCGCAGCGCTGCGCGCAGGCGTGGCGCGATGCGGGGCATGACGTCGTTTGCATCGTCACCACTGCCGCGCAGTTGCCGGACATCGAGTCCGACTACCTGTTTTCCATCGGGCATCTCGAAGTCCTGCCCGACGCAGTCATCGCCCGCGCACGCAAGCTCGCGATCAATTTCCACGACGGCCCGCTGCCGCGCTATGCAGGACTGAACGCGACGTCATGGGCATTGATGGAGGGCGAGACCGAGCACGGCGTGACGTGGCACGAGATGACCTCGCGCGTGGACGCAGGGCACATCGTCAAGCAGAAGCTGTTCCCGATCGCCGATGGCGAGACGGCGCTGAGCCTGAACGCGCGCTGCTGGGAAACCGGGCTCGCGAGCTTCATCGAGATCGCGCGCGACATTGCACGTGGCGAGCTTCGCCTGACGCCGCAGGACGGTGAGCGCACGTTCTTCGCTCGTGACCGGCGGCCTGATGCGATGGGCACGATCGACTTCGCGAGATCTGCGCATGAGATCGCCGCGCTTGTTCGCGCGCTGGATTTCGGCAAGTACGCGAATCCGCTTGGCCGCGCCAAGTTCATGGCGGATGGACGACTGCTTGTCGTGCGCGAAGCGCGAGTTCGCGATGCGACTGCGAGGGCCGCTGCAGGCTCGGTGCTTGCAGCGAGTGCAGAAGCTATCGAAGTCGCGACGGGGGATGGTGTCATCGTGCTTGCTGGAATCGGCGAGATCGACGACACGCCGATCAAGCGCTTGCCCGCCGTTGGCGAGGTGTTGCCGCAGCTCGATGCGCGCACGCGCGACAAGCTGGCCACCGAGATGCCAACGATCGCACGGGGCGAGCGGTACTGGACACGCGCTCTCGCCGAAGTGGAGCCCGTGGAACTTCCGTGGCCGCGAGTGCGCGAATCAGCGAACGGGGAACATCGCGTTTCCGTCGAAAGTAGAACGAGTCGAGACCGCGTCATCAGCGGATTTTTCGAATGGCTGTCCGCGATCTCTTCGCAGGACAAGCTCAGCGTTCTCTACGACCTCTCGCCCGCTGGAAGAGAACTCGACCCGTGGTTGCAACGGTGGGTGCCGCTGAACCGCGCGAGCGATGTCGCCGATGTTCGCGCCGCGGGCCCTTATACGCGCGACCTCGTCACGCGCCTGGGCGACAAGCATCCGCCAGTCGATCGGCTTCGCATCGCCGTCACGGAGCACCGCTCACCGCGGCCTGCCGATGCCGACCTGATGCTCGACGTTGCTGACGAACGGGTTGAATTCGTCGCGAACGCGGCCGCGTATTCAAAGGCCACGCTCGAAGAGATCGCGCGCCAGTTCTCGCATTGGCTGCGCGCCGGCGAACTCGTAGCCAGAGTTCATGGCGATGCCGGTGCCACACCTTTCGAGAGCAGCCTGTGCATCCACGACGCGATCGCCGCACAAGCGCAACGTACGCCTGACCGCGTCGCCATCGAATGCGCCGGCGAGCAACTGACGTATCGCCAACTCGACGAACGCGCGACCGCGTGGGCCGAGCATCTCGTTCGCGAAGGCGTCGTGCCGGGCGACATCGTCGGACTGAATCTGGAACGCGGTCCTGCTCTCATCGTCGCGATGCTCGCTGCGATGAAGGCCGGCGCGGCGTACCTGCCGCTCGACCCGGACTATCCGCAGGAGCGCATCGACTTCATGATCCAGGACTCGCGTGCAAAGCTAGTGCTGCGCGAAGCCTTGCCTGACGTGCGACGCGATGACGCGTCCACCGAGCCTTTGCCATCGTCGGATTCGCAACGACCCGCCTACGTCATCTACACCTCCGGCTCGACCGGCAAGCCCAAGGGCGTCGTCGTCACGCATCGCAACGTGATGAACTTCTTTGCGGGCATGGACGAGCGCATCGACCACGCTGTCACCCCGGCGCAGGCCGGGGCCGATGGCGACGAAGCAAGCGCCGCACTTGAACCAAGGCCAACGACCCCGGCCTTCGCCGGGGTGACAGACGCGTCAAGCCGCTGGCTCGCGGTGACGAGCCTCTCGTTCGACATCTCGGTGCTCGAGCTGTGCTGGACGCTCGCGCGCGGCTTCACCGTCGTCCTTCATTCAAATACGGCGCGAGCAGAAGGCAAAGCGCCGGAGTTCAGCCTGTTCTACTTCGCGAGCGACCACGAGTCGCGCGCACAGGACCGTTATCGCCTGCTGATGGAAGGCGCGAAATTCGCGGATGCCAATGGCTTTCACGCCGTGTGGACGCCCGAGCGCCACTTCCACGCTTTCGGCGGCCTCTACCCGAACCCGGCGGTGACGAGCGCAGCGATCGCGGCTTGCACGTCGCGCATCCAGATCCGCGCAGGCAGTTGCGTGCTGCCCTTGCATCACCCGATCCGCGTCGCCGAGGAATGGGCTTTCGTCGACAACATCTCGCAAGGGCGCGTGGGCATCTCGTTCGCTTCGGGCTGGCAGCCCAACGACTTCGTGATCGCACCGCAAGCGTTCGCCAACCGCAAGAGCGAGATGCTCTCGAACATCGACGTGGTGCGGCGCCTGTGGCGCGGCGAGAAGCTGGCGTTTCCGGGGCCGAACGGCAAGACCGTTGACGTCCAGACCTTGCCGCGTCCCATCCAGAAGGAACTGCCGGTGTGGGTGACGGCTGCGGGCAACCCGGAAACGTTCGAGCAGGCAGGCACGCTCGGATGCCATCTGCTCACGCACCTGCTCGGCCAGAAGATCGACGACGTCGCGCAAAAGCTCAAGCTCTATCGCGCCGCGTGGCACAAGGCAGGTCACGCAGGCCGGCCGCACGTCACGCTGATGCTCCACACCTTCGTGGGCGACAGCGAAGATGAAGTGCGCGCCACCGTGCGCCAGCCGATGAAGGACTACCTGCGCAGCTCGGTCGATTTGATCAAGCAGGCCGCGTGGTCGTTTCCCACCTTCGTTCAACGCGCGGCGCAGGATGGCAAGAGCCCGGTCGAAGTGATGGAATCGCAGCCGCTGTCGCAAGAGGAGCTCGACGCGCTGCTCGATCATGCGTTCGACCGCTACTACGGCACGAGCGCGCTATTCGGCACGCAGGAGCGTTGCCTTTCGCTCGTCGAAAAGCTGCTTGACGCAGGCGTGGATGAGATCGCGTGTCTCGTCGACTTCGGCATCGCGACGCAGACCGTGCTGGACCACTTGCAGCATCTCAAGGCATTGATGGACGCAGCGCACGAGCTTCGGCCCGCGGCGCAGCGAGTCTCCGTTCCCGATCTGATCCTGACTCGCAACGTGACGCACCTGCAGTGCACGCCCTCGATGGCGTCGATGCTCGTCGCCGACGCCGAAGGCCGCGCGGCAGTGGGCAGGTTGAAATCGATGCTGGTGGGCGGCGAAGCGCTGCCGCCCAAGCTCGCGAAGCAATTGCGTGAGCTCGTGCCGGGGCAGCTGCTCAATATGTACGGACCGACCGAGACGACGATCTGGTCGACGACCTGCGCGCTGCAGGGCATCGGCGAGTTCGTGCCGCTCGGCGAGGCGATCGCGAACACGCTCCTGCGCATTCGCAATGCACGCGGACTCGACTGCCCTGCGCTCGTGCCGGGTGAATTGCTCATCGGCGGCGAAGGCGTGGCGCAAGGCTATTTGCATCGGCCGGAACTCACGTCGGAGCGATTCATCACGGACGACGAGGGCCATCGCTGGTACCGCACGGGCGACCTCGTGCGGCGGCATCTCGATGGCGCACTGGAATTTCTCGGCCGCATCGATCACCAGGTGAAGATTCGCGGGCATCGCATCGAGCTCGGCGAAATCGAAAGCATGCTGGCCACGCAGCCCGGCGTGAAGGACGCCGTCGTGATCGCGCGCGACGAACGTCTGCTGGCTTATGTCACATCGGCTGTGACAGGCTCGCCGCCCGATCCATCGCAGCTTCGAGCCGCGCTCGCGAAAGCATTGCCCGAAGTGATGGTGCCGCAAGCGGTGCTTGTGCTGCCAGCATTCCCGCTTACGCCAAACGGCAAGGTGGATCGGCAGGCCTTGGCTGTCACCCCGGCGCAGGCCGGGGTCGATGGCGATGGATACGGCGCGTTCTATCAACCGCCAACGATCCCGGCCTCCGCCGGGATGACGGACATGGAGAAGGCCATCGCCGCAATCTGGAAAAACGTGCTCGGCCTGCCTCAGGTGGGCACGACCGACAACTTCTTCGACCTCGGCGGTCATTCGCTGCTGGTTGTGCAAGTGCAGCGTCGTCTGCAGGAAGCGTGCGGGCGCGAAGTGCCGATCACCGACATGTTCCGCCTGCCGACGATCAAGGCGTTGGCGGCGCATCTCGGCGGCGCAGAACAACAAGCGAATGCGGTGAACGATGGGATGGCGCGCGCACAGCGCCGCATGCAAAGAGCGAGGCGCGCATGGACGGCATAGCAATCGTCGGCATTGCGGGGCGATTCCCCGGGGCGCGCACGCCGGCCGAGCTGTGGCAACTTCTTGCGCAAGGCCGCGAAGCAACCGAGTGGCCAAGCGACGACGACCTGCGCGCAGCGGGCGTTGCCGACAGTGACCTTGCCGACCCGAACTACGTGAAGGCGACGCTCAAGCTGCCCGACATGGAGATGTTCGACGCCGACTTCTTCGGCTTTTCGAAAAAGGACGCGGCCGTGCTCGATCCGCAGCATCGTCACTTCCTCGAATGCTGCTGGGAAGCGCTGGAAGACGCGGGCCACATGCCCGAACGTTTCGACGGCAGCATCGGCGTGTTCGGCGGCTGCTGCATGCAGGCTTATTTTGCGAACAACCTGCTCACGAATCCGCAGCTCGTGAAATCGATGGGCCTTTTCCTGCTGCGGCACACCGGCAACGACAAGGACTTTCT
>DATJJL010000236.1:0-8435 GCA_035492155.1 Ramlibacter sp.
CTTTGCGCGGCCGCGCGTGGCGGTGCTCTTCTGAACGCTCCACACGAGGTCTTCGACCATGGCGCGGTAGCCGTACGGGTCGTCCGAACCATCCGCACACGACAGCTGCGCCTCGGCCACCACCTGCGCCCACGAAGTGCGCAGGAAGTCGCCGACGAAATCGGGCACGTCGAGTTCCTTGATGCTTTCGACGAATTCGGTCGCCAGCTTTTGCGCGAGCAGGTTGCGCTGCTCCGCGTGCAGCAACGCGCGAGCGGCCTCCTCGCGGCGCACGCGCAGGTTCTGGTCGTGCGCATGCCACTGCTCCTGCAGATGGTCGAGCAGCTCGCCGAAGATGTCCGCGTCGACGATCTTGCTGTCCAGCCACTGCACGGCGTCTTCGACCGTGCCCATGAAGCGCTTCCAGCCCGGATCGTCCTCGCCGGAAAACCCGAGGCTGCGCTGCGTGACCTTGTCGAGGAACTGCCGCGCCGGATGTGTGCGATCGGAGAAGAAGCGCGAATCGTCGGCCGACATCTTGATGACCACCGGCTCGATGCGCACGAGCTGCTGCTTGAATCCCGCCAGCAGGCGCTTGTCCTTCACGAGGTTCTCGAACATCAGGCGCACGACTTCGTGCCCCAGTTGCACGCCCAGCCGCGGCGCTGCGGAAGCGCCGTCATTCGCCACCTTGTCGCGCTCGGCCAGCATGTCCACCGGCCCTTCGGGCTTGGCCTTCGTTTCCTTCGGCCGCGCCTCGAGCTTCTGGATCAGCGCGTCGGCCTGCTTCATCTCCTGCAGCAGCGACATCGATGCGGGCATGGTGTGCAGGAAATCGGGCTTGGCCGTGCTCGCGTCGAAATCGCCGTGCAAGAGCTTGCGAAGGCGATCGAGCGTGAGCAGCGTTTTTTGCATCGAATCGGCGACGGGCGCGCCCGACGAGCCGCTGCCCTTGACGATGCGTCCGCCGACAGGCACGGCCGGCTCGACGCCGCAGGATCGCATCCAGTCCGCCAGCTCGCGGTAAAGGCGCCTGAGATTCGCGCCGAGCAGGCCCGCCGCCGGCGCAACCAGCACTTCGCGCATCGCGTCGTCGGGCACATGCTTTGCCAATGTGGCCTGCAAGGCGCGAACGAAAACGTCGGGGCGGATCGGGTTCAGGCCCGGCTGGATCGTGCGCCAGCCCAGGAGCGTGGAGACGAGCGCGTCGAGCGTGGGCAGCACGTCGTCCACGGCGATCAGCACCTCCTGCTGCGCGCGCGCGACCTCGATGCTCTGGTCCAGCTGCGAATCTTCGAACAGGCGCAAATCCTCGAAGCGCAGCACTTCGGTGGCGACCGTTTCCTTTCCGCCGCCTTCGTAGACAAGCTTCGTGAGCTCCTCACGGTACGTGGCGATGACGTTCCTGGTCTCGGCGGACAGGTGCAGGATGGCGGTCTTCAAACCCGCCTGCTGGAAGCCCGCGATGCGCTTGGCGCTGTCGGGCGCGGTTGCCGCGACGAGCCCGGTGAGCATGTCGCTCACGAGCAGGTCGGCCTGCTGGAGCATCGCGTCCAGGCAATCGTTCAGGGTGGGCTGCAGGGCCGTGGGATCGTCGGCAACCCCGATGCGTGACTTCAGCAGTTTGGCCATGACTTCTCGGAAAGGCGAACGAAATTATGAGTCCGCGCCGTTGAGCTGCGCCAGTATTTTCGGGGCTGTAGATGCCCGAATGAGACATCCGCGAGCGCGACCGATCCATGCGACAATAGCAATTCTTGCGGACTACCAGTTGCCCGCAAGCTCAGCATCCTGCTGGGGCGCAAGTGGCTCCAAAGCCCGTGACAGGCGCCCAACCCCAACCTCATCTGCCTTTGGACTGGACCGGCGCATGTCCGCATGTGCCACAAGGCCGATCCCGCGCCCGGACGTGGCGCAAAGCATCTAAAACAATGACGTTTGACGAACTGAAGCTGGCACCCGCCATCCTCAAAGCCGTGCACGAGCAGGGCTACGAAACTCCCACCCCCATCCAGGCTCAAGCCATTCCCGCCGTCCTCGAAGGACACGACATCCTCGGCGGCGCCCAGACGGGCACCGGCAAGACGGCCGCCTTCACCCTGCCCATGCTGCACAAGCTGATCACGGGCAAAAGCAAGACCAACAAGTTCGGCAAGGACGGCGTCGCCGCCCTCGTGCTCACGCCCACGCGCGAGCTGGCCGCGCAGGTCGAGGAATCCATCCGCACCTACGGCAAGTACCTGCCGCTCGAATCCACCGTGATCTTCGGCGGCGTGGGCATGAACCCGCAGATCGACCGGATCAAGCGCGGCGTCGACATCCTCGTGGCCACGCCGGGCCGCCTGCTCGACTTGCAGCAGCAAGGCCATCTCGATTTGTCGACGGTGGAGATCCTCGTGCTCGACGAGGCCGACCGCATGCTCGACATGGGCTTCCTGCCCGACGTGAAGAAGGTGCTCGCGCTGCTGCCGAAGGAAAAGCAATCGCTGCTTTTCTCCGCGACATTCAGCGACGACATCCGCGCGCTCGCGAACGGCCTGCTCAAGAATCCGCAGAGCATCCAGGTCACGCCGCGCAACACCACGGTGCAGCGCATCACGCAGGTCGTGCACCCGGCGAGCCGCGGCAAGAAAAAAGAGCTGCTCGCGCACGTGATCAAGGAGCACGACTGGTCGCAGGTGCTCGTCTTCACGCGCACCAAGTTCGGCGCGAACAACGTCGCCGAATACCTCAACAAGCACGGCGTCACCGCGATGGCCCTGCACGGCAACAAGAGCCAGACGGCACGCACGCAGGCGCTGGCCGGCTTCAAGAGCGGCGACATCCGCGCGCTGGTGGCCACCGACATCGCGGCACGCGGCATCGACATCGATGACCTGCCTCACGTCGTCAACTACGAAATCCCGAACGTGCCCGAAGACTATGTGCACCGCATCGGCCGCACCGGCCGCGCGGGCGCGGAAGGCGCTGCCGTCTCCTTCGTCTGCCTCGACGAGGAAGGCTTCATGCAGGAGATCGAGCGCTTCACCAAGCAGCGCATCCCCGTGCAGGTGGTCGAGGGTTTCAGCCCCGAGCCCGGCGAGCGTGCCGAGCCCATCGCCATGGGCCGCCAGACGATCTGGGGCGGTGCGGGCAAGCCGCCCAGCCGCGAGGTGATGGCCGCCGCAGCGAAGGCCGCGCGCCAGGAAATGATGCAGCGCATCCGCGAGAACAAGGCGGGGCAAGGCGAGCGCGGCGCGAAGGCCGAGCGCCCTCCGAGAACAGAGCGCGCAGCAAAAACAGATCGCGCAGCGCGTCCGCCGCAACAGCCCAAGCAACATGCCAGGCCGCAGCGCGACCAACAGTCGCGCAACGAACAACCGCGCGAGCCGCAGCAACGCGACCCGCAGCAACGCAACGGCCATGTGAATCATGCAGGGCCCGAAGATCGCGACGACGACCGCATGCCGCGCAACATCGATCCGCTCAAGACCAACCTGCCCGGCCGCCGCGACATGACAGGCGTCAAGCGCGTGAGCAGCAGCGGGCAGCCCGACCCGACGCGCACCAGCATCGACAGCATGGGCGCGAGCAAGCGCGAGCGGGGCCGTGGAGGCAACCGCAGCAACGGGGGCGGGGGCGGCGGCGGCAACAGCAACTGGGGCACACGAACCCCCGGGCGCAGTTTCAATCGCTAAGCGCGGGTGAGCTTGTCGGGATCGACGAGGTAGACGTAGGCCCCCAGGCCTTTGAGCTTGTCGTGATCGTCACCGCTTGGCTGGTGGTACTGAAGCGCCGGGACCGCTTTCTCTGAACTGCACACGAGCTTTCCGGTCCTGTTCCACATGCTATGCGCCCGCAGGACAGCCTTCGGGCCATAGTTCAGCTTCACGGCAACGCCACCTTCCAGGATTTTCAGTCCTGCCGCTGCAGCGTTGAGCCGTCCGATCGCCGCGGCGCACCACGGAATCTGTCGAAACGGCCCCGCCTTCAGCGCGTCCACAACTTCTTGGGGGCTCACGCCAAGTTTCGGCAGTATGGCGGCCGCGAGCGCCCAGTTGTCCGACTCCATGATGGCCAGCATGATCGCGGCCGCCGCGCCAGGATTGCCCACGTCCAAAGCCCGCCGTACCGCAGAAGCTTCTCCGCGGGCGCCTGCGTGCGTCGATACGCAAAGCGCCTCCCTTTGGTCGCGCGGCAAATCCGAATTCAGGATTTCGTCCACATAAGCGCCCATTGCTTCGAACTGATCGTATGAATCGGGCGGCAGATCCCCGCACAGGCGGTGCAGCATTGGCGGCTCGAAGTCGGCCGGCGCTTGTTCTTCGGCCGCCGGCAATTCGGGCTCTTCGACGAAAGCGGAAAGCTCGGGAATGAATACCTTCCTGCGCGCCTCGACATGCTTTTCCAATCGCGATCGTTCGCCGGGCTCCAGCATGTCGCCCAGCAACTTGGGTGTTTTCATCTCCGTCGCCGCTCCCGGTGGTTCGTCGCGCGGGCGGACGGCTTGCGACGGGCCACGGGCCATGAGCAAATCGACCTTGCGCGGAATTCCCAGCGGCGACTCGCGCGGAAGGACGGCACGCATCATTCCGCGAACGCCCGAAACGTTGCCCTTGCCCATTTCCTGGGCGAGCCTTTTCATGATGGGACGATCGACTTTGGACCACGATTCGTGCGCGACTGTGATCAGGTTGCCGGTGACCCTTTGTGCTTGGTCCGCGTTTTCCATTTTCGCGCTCGCAAAGTCCTGGCGCGCAACGTGAGTGGCAGCCCGCTGCAGCCTCAGGCGCGTGGCTTCCTCCTGAGCGGCAGATGCGGCTGCGGCCGTTTCAGGTTTGGGAGCTTGTCTCACCTGGGCCGACACTCCGGCCTTTTTCAACCGCAGCTTCAGGCTGTCGCTGATGTCTCGATCCAGGGTCAGCACTTCGACATTGAGCTTTCCGAGCCCTCTCGCGACACGTGAATTGACGTCGACGCTCTTGCCGATCGACACCAGCCTGATACCGATTCGACCGCCGCTGGTTGCACAGTTCTGCAGCGCTTCCCAGGCAGTTGTTTCCATCTCCTGCACACATCGGGCGAATGCCTTGTTCTTCTCCCTTTGCTCCGGCGAAATGGGTTTCCCGCCGCTGTCAGTCCGTCCGACGTCGATGCGCAAATCCAGCTCGGGTGGGGCGAGGCGAGCAAAGAGCTCCTCGGTCCAGCTCTTGACAGTGACCTGGTCCACTTCGTGGAAGCAAACGAGCAAGGCGGTGAACACCGCGTCGAAGTCGCTCGAGCCTTTCCGCGGTGTCTCCGGCCGCTCGGCCTGCACGCCCTTGTGCTCACCGAGTGGGTAAGAAAGCCCGGGCTTCAATGCTCCGTCGATTCCTCCGGGCATGGGAGTTCCTTCACAACTGCCTGACCCCCTGCCGCCGCGGACTTGTATTTGTCCTTCGACGCTCATTGAGTGGCGCCGCGCGATAAACAGTTCCATCGCAACGCGACCACGCGTAGGATGCGCGGCCATGACAACCGATGCACGCACCATCCTCCTCGCAGGCGCCACGGGCCTCGTGGGCCGCGAACTGCTTCGCGGCTTGCTGACGGATGCGTCCGTCGCGCAAGTCCATGCACTCGGCCGCAAGGCGCCGGCCGAATCGAATCCCAAGCTCGCATTCCACAGCGTCGATTTCGCGGCGCTGCCAACGCTTCCGCACGTCGACGAGTGCTACATCGCGCTGGGCACGACGATCAAGGTCGCAGGCAGCCAGGAGGCTTTTCGCGCTGTTGATTTCGACGCGGTCGTCAACACCGCGAAGGCCGCCAAGGCAGCAGGCGCGACAAGGCTCGGTGTGGTGAGCGCGATGGGCGCCGACACGCGTGCGTCGCTTTTCTACAGCCGCGTGAAGGGCGAGATGGAAGAAGCGCTGTCGCAACTGGGCTTCGATGCGCTCGTGATCGCGCGGCCATCGATGCTCGCCGGCGACCGCGCATCGATCGGGCAACCGGTGCGCGGCGGCGAAGAGTTGGCGACGAAGGTATCCCGCTGGCTGGGCGCAGTCATTCCGGCGAATTACCGCTCGATAGCCGCCGCGAGCGTCGCGCGTGCGTTGCTCGCGAACGTGCCCACGTCCAGCGGAAAGCGCGTGATGATGTCGGGGGAGTTGCGCAAGCACTGATGCTTGCGCTCATGTGCCGCCATGATTTCCCGCTCGAACATCGCCGGACGGACGTTCCGGAATTTGCAGACGTTCTTCCGGCGCCGCCGCTTCGCGATCGACACCCCGCTTGCGCCGCGCGCCCCTTGTCGCGAACTATGGGTGGTGCAATCCGATGGACACGTCTTCGCAAAGCTCACTCCCCGCGAACGCGAGGACTGGAGCTTGCCTGCCGAAATCCATTTCGGCGCCGGTGCCGAATATCAGGACAAGGACGGCCGTGTTCGCCGTCGCGGCCGCCTGCGGAAGCAGGAGGAGCCGTGGATGGAAACGAGAAGGGTGAACGTCGGCGAGATCGACACGCCCGAGAAGGCCACGCTGATGCACTGCATGATCGGCATCGTCGAGCAGTCCGATTACGACCCGACGAATGTCGATGCCTTCAGCTGCATCGGCGCGACCGACGCGTTCGTCGCGACACTGCGCCAACAACCGCCGCTCGCACCGGTGGGCGCCAACACACTTGACGGCGCGCGTGACTACATGGCGAAGCTCACCGACAGCAGCGATCCCTCACCGGCCGCCGAGCTCACCTTCCACATCCGCTGATCAAAGCCCCGGCAGCGGCAGCGCAGGCAAATCCAGCCGAGGCAATCGCTTGCGACCCGCGAGCACCTGCTCGATATCGTTGGCCGCACTGTCGATCAGCACGAGGATCGCCTTCTCCGCTTTAGGCGGATCGTGCGCGATCACCGCATCGAGCACCGCGCGATGAAGCGGCAGCGAACTTCTCGGGCCGCCCTTCTTGCTCGTGGAAATCTCGAAGCTCGTGCGCAGCAGCGCGCCGATGGCCTTGCTCATCTGCACGATCATGCGATTGCGGCACGCACGCAGCAGGCCTTGGTGGAAACGCAAGTCGTACGTCACGTAGTCGCCACCTTCCTCGATCGCGCTGCGCATGCCTTCGTACGCCGCTTCGATTTCGCGGATGTCTTTCGCGGTGGCGCGCTCCGCGGCAAGACGCACGGCAGCAGGCTCGAGCACGCGGCGCAGGTCCTTCAGGTCGCGCAGGAACTCGCGCGTGAGCCCGGCGCTCGATTGCCAGCGAATCACGTCCGGGTCGAACCAGTTCCAGTTGTCCGACAGCTGCACGCGCGTGCCGACTTTCGGTCCCGTCGTGATGAGGCCTTTCGCCACCAGCGACTTCACGGCTTCGCGAATCACCGTGCGGCTCACGCCGAGTTCTTCGCACAGCATCGGCTCGGGCGGCATCGCGCTGCCCGGCTCGAAATCGCCACGGACGATGCGCTCACCGAGGTGGTCGAGCGTGTTGCCGTGGACGTTCTTGATGATCATTGAAGCGTCGCGGGCCCTCGCGCGCTCTCGATGCGCTTGCCGGTGGACGAATCGAAGAGATGGCTTGAGCCACCATCGATCTTCAGCCGCACGATCTCGTCGGGCTGCACCTTCGTGCGGCCGTGAATCACGACGACAAGCTGCGCATTGCCGACTTGCAGGAGCAACTCGGTCTCCGCGCCCGTGGGTTCGACGACGATCACCTTCGCAGGAATGCCCTCGCCGGATGTCGTGACTTCCACATCGCCCGGGCGAACGCCGTAGTGCACCGCCTGTCCGCCCTTCGCGCCCACGCCCACATCGACGGGCCATTGCGCGCCTTCCGCATCCACGAATGCGCGGCCATCGGCGAAGCGCATCGCGCCCTGGATGACGTTCATCGCCGGCGAGCCGATGAACTGCGCGACGAAGAGATTGCCCGGGCGGTCGAAGAGTTCGAGCGGCGTGCCGATCTGCTCGACGATGCCGTCGTGCATCACCACGATCCGGTCGGCCATCGTCATCGCTTCGATCTGGTCGTGCGTGACGTAAACGGTGGTCGTCTTCAGCCGCTGGTGCAATGCCTTGATCTCGGCGCGCATCGCCACGCGCAGCTTCGCGTCGAGGTTGGACAAAGGCTCGTCGAAGAGAAACACCTTGGGGTCGCGCACGATCGCGCGGCCCATCGCCACGCGTTGCCGCTGCCCGCCGGAGAGTTCGCGCGGATAGCGATCGAGCAGCGCATCGAGGTTGAGGATGCGTGCCGCATCGGCCACACGCTTGTCGGTCATCGACGAATCCGCGCGACGCAGGCGCAGGCTGAAGGCCATGTTTTCGCGCACCGTCATGTGCGGATAAAGCGCGTAGCTCTGGAACACCATCGCGATGTCGCGGTCCTTCGACTCGAGGTCATTGACCACCTTGTTGTCGATCGAGATCTCGCCGCCCGAAATCTCTTCGAGACCCGCGAGCATGCGAAGCAGCGTCGACTTGCCGCAG
>DATJJL010000237.1:0-5430 GCA_035492155.1 Ramlibacter sp.
CGAACACGCACCTCATCCTCTGTCACGCGGACGGTACCGATCGCGTGGACCTCACGCCCGACGCGACGACCGAGCTCGCCATCGAGCCGCATCTGGACATCAGCGCCGACGGCAAGCGCGCGCTCGTCATCTGGCGCGTGCAAAGCGACGACCGCGTGGGCGATCACAAGCTGGTCGTCTTCGACCTCGACGCGCGCACGCACAAGACGATGCCGCAAGGCGCGAACACCGACAACGACAGCGCGCACTTCTCGCCCGACGGCAAGACGATTGCTGTGGTGCGCAGCACACGCTCTGCCAAGAAAGTGGTGCGCCCGACGTTGATGCTCGTCGAGGAAACCGGCAATACGCGCGAGCTCGCTCTGGATTGGGACCGCTGGCCGCAACTGAACGACTGGACCGCCGACGGCAAGAAGCTGCTCGTCACTGCGGACGACGAAGGCATCGTGCCGGTGTTCGCTGTCGATGTGCAAAGTGGCAAAGCCCTGCGCCTCACGTCGCGCGAGCACACCGGCTCGCACGCCGATGTGCACGCGCTGCCGCAAGGCGGCTTCGTGTGCAGCCGATCGAGCCTGCTCGATGCGCCCGAGTGCTACGTGCACGATGGCCGCTCCGACTCCGCAGCGCGCGCACTCGCGCGCCTGTCGAACTTCACGCCCGCCAGCGAATGGGCCGAGATCGAAAGCATCATCACCACGTCCACCGACGGCACGCCGATCCAGAGCTGGATCACGCGGCCGAAGAAGCCCGGCCAGCATCCTGTGCTGCTGTGGATTCACGGCGGACCCATCGGCATGTCGGGCGACGGCTGGCATTGGCGCTGGAATTCACTGCTCGCAGTCGCGCAGGGCTACACCGTGGTGCAGCCGAACCCGCGCGGATCAACCGGCTTCGGCCAGGAGTTCGTGCAAGGCATCTGGGGCAACGTTTGGGGCGACCAGTGCTTCAAGGATTTGATGGCTGTGACCGACGCCATCGAAAAGCGCAGCGACGTCGATGCGACGCGCATCATGGCCATGGGCGGCAGCTTCGGCGGCTACATGACCAACTGGATCGGCACGCAGACCGATCGCTTCCGCTGCCTGGTGACGCACGCGAGCATCGTCACGATGGGGCAGTTCACCGGCACCACCGACCATCCCGCGTGGTGGTATCTGGAGATGGGCGGCGAGAACCCGTACACCGACCCTGCCGGCTACGACCGCTACGCGCCGATTCGCCACATCACCAAGTGGAAGACGCCCACGCTCATCATCCACGGCGAGTTGGACTACCGCTGCCCGCTGGGCGAAGCGCTGAATCTTTTCGAGGCGCTGCAGTATCACGGCGTGGACAGCGAACTGGCCGTGTTCCCGGACGAGAACCACTGGATCTTGAAGCCGCGGAACATCGTGGCCTGGTATGGGAATGTGCTGGGGTTTGTTGGGAAGCACATGCGGGCGATGTAGCGCCGTACGGGAATGCTCTAGTGGTGATTACCGAGAATGGCGACGATGTCCTGCCTATCGCCCAGAAGGCGCACAACGTCAAGGTGATCTTCCGCTTCGAAGTACAGCCACTGCATCGGAAACCCTTTTACCCGCCACGATCGCAACAAGGGGATGTCACACAACTGCCCCAGGCGGAGTGACCCCATCTTCGGCATGCGCTGAATCTGCTCGAGCGCCGTGACTGCTGCGTCGAAGCCGCGTTCACCAAGCCCCATTCCCCCGGCTTGGGAATAGTAATGCGCCATTTCAACAAGATCCCGCTCGGCGCCCGGACGAAGCCGCGCCGGTTTCAACGCCGGTTTCCCAATGCGCGCTTCTTGAGCTCAGCGGCGACTTGAGGCGTGAAGGTTCGCCCCGGCCCCGATCGCAACCCTTCTTCCACCAATTCGCGCAGGCGCTTCTTCGCCTGCTCTTCCTGGTCCCGGCGGACGAGGTCGCGCATGTATTCGCTGGTGTTGCCGTATTCGCCCGAGCGAACCCTCAGATCGATGTAGCTGCGCATCTCGTCGGGCAAGGCAAAGCTCATCGTGGTCTTGCTCATGCCAGGAGCATCCACTTTTTATCAATAGTTGTCAACCAAGCTACATCTGCCGAAACACATGCAGATAGCTGCGGCTCACCGGCAGCACATCGATGCGGTCGCGCAGGTGCACGGTGGCCGTCTCGTTTTCGCCGCGCATCACGTGGCGCACGGCGCGCAGGTTCACCACCACCGAGCGATGAATCTGCGCGAACTGCGAGCCATCGAGCTGCTGCGTCAGCGCCTTCAGCGGCGTGCTGATCAGCGCCTCGGCAGGTTGGCCCTCGTCGCGCCACGCGACCAGCGTGTACTTCTCGTCCGAGCGCAGGAAGTCGATGTCGTCGACCGGGATCATGCGCAAGGCGCCGCGTGATGACGCGCGTATCCATCGCAGCGGTTCCATCTGCGATGACGTGTCGCCGCGCAGGCGGGCGGCGAGCTCGCGCAGCATCTCTTCGCTCGAAGAGGAAGGCGTCGACGACACGATGCGATCCTTCAGGCGCGCAACGGTGGTTGCGAGCCGGCCCGCATCGACGGGCTTCACCACGTAGTCGTGCGCGCCCTGCTCGAAGGCCTTCACCGCGTACTGCTCGTACGCCGTGACGAACACGAGGTGCGCGCGTCCGCACATCGCCTGCGCGGCCTCGATGCCCGTCATGCCGGGCATGTGCACGTCGAGAAAGCACACGTCGGGCTGGTGCGCCTCGAACATCTCGATGGCTTCGCGTCCGTTGCGCGCCTGCGCGACCAAGTCAAGCTCGGGCCAGGCGCGCGCGAGCAAGGCAGCGAGTTCGCCGCGCAAAAGCGGTTCGTCGTCGGCGATCAGTGCCGTCACGCGCCCATTCACGTCGCACTCCTTTGCGGCAAGTACTCGAGCACCGCGCGCGTGCCATGCGGCTCGATGCTCGAAAGGCGAAGCTGCGCGTCGCCGAAGGCGAGCTTCATGCGCTCACGCAGGGTTGCAAGACCGCTTCCGGCCGTGCCGCTTTGTTTCAGGCCCACGCCCGTGTCGGTGACGCTTGCGATGCAGCGCTCGCCCTCCACGCGCACGGCGACGTCGATGCGGCCGCCCTCCTCGCCCGGGTCGATGCCGTGTCGCACCGCGTTCTCCACGAGCGTGAGCAAAACCATCGGCGGGCAGCGCAGGCCAAGCGCATCGGCGTCGCAGTCGACGGAATAGCTCAGCCGATCGGGCATGCGCATGTGCATCAGTTCGAGATAGGCCTTCACGAGGTCCAGCTCCTGCCCGATCGTGCCTTCGGTCTGCTGCAATTGCGGCACCGAGCAGCGCAGGTAGGCGATCAGGCTATCCATCACCTGCACCGCGCGAGGCGAGCCCGCATTGACCAGCGCGCGGATGTTCGCCAGCGTATTGAAAAGAAAGTGCGGCTGCACCTGCGCCTGCAAGAGCGCCAGGCGCGTATCGGCGACCTGCCGCTGGAAGTCGGCACGTTCGACCTCGTAGCGCATCGCCTGCTCGCGCGCGATCATCTCGCGGCGGCGCATGATGGCCGCGAACGCGATCGGTGGGCCGACGACGATGGTGGTGAACATCAGCGAGATGCAGCCGTAGCGGTGTCCTTCGTCCTTGAGCACCGTGATCAGGTCGCCGCCGGCCGGCAAGGCATAGACGAATGCAGCGCCGATGCAGCCCGCGACCATCACGCCCGCGATCTGCAGGACCGACCGATCCAGCCGGCGCGGCAGCACCAGCGGCCAGCGCTCGAACACGCCATAGGCGATGGTGGAGAACATCGCCACGGTGAGATTGCGGGCGAACCAGACCTGGAAAGGCGTCGGCGAATCGCCGATGTGCACGGCGGCGAAGGCGACTGCCGCAATCAACATGATGCGAAGCCGCGGCCAGCCGAGCATCATGGGAAAACGAGGCGAAAGAACTGCGGACATCCCCGAAGTTTGAAGGCCGCGCACCGGCGCAGCAAGCCCCCGCCCGACGAAGCACGTCTGGCGGCGACGAGTCACGGTGCAACAACGGCCGATCCGCAGTTCGTCGGCTCATTCTGCGGTTCGTCGCATGGCGGTCGCAATCGGCGGCGACCATTTCTACATTCACGCCAACGAACCACGGAGATCCCCATGCACCCGAACGCCCCGAAGCCCCTGCTCTCCCCCGCCGCTCACGCCGGCATCGCCATCGCCGCGCTGGCCATCATCGCCTCGACTGTCGCATTTGCGGGTCGCGCCAGCGAAGAGGCGGTGCAATCTGCGCAAGCCGCAATCTCGCCTGCGGTTCGCTATATCACGCTGGAGCCGGTGGAGGTGGTTTATCGGCGGGGGACCCGGCCCCTTGCGGATGCGTGCGCCGGTTCTTCGTCAACTTCTCACATGTGATCTCATCGATCACTTCGTTCGAGTTCGTCCCATCCGCAACTAGCCGACTCGCAAAAGGTCAGTTCGTGGTGGTAACCTTGTGTGCCAAGTTCAGATCGTCAGGCACGAAGCCTCAGAATTTGATTTCACTCACCAAGCTGTGTTGGCCAAGAGATAGCAGATGCTTTTGCACAAAAGACTAAACGTGGGATGTGGTTTCGACATTCGTGACGGCTATACAAACGTGGATATGAATGCATTCCACCAGCCTGACCTGATCGCAGATATTTCCAATATCCACCAGGTTGAGGACGGAACGGTCGAGGAGGTCCTCGCGCAGGACGTTCTCGAACACGTGCCGCGCACGAAAGTATTGCCCGCGCTCGTGGAGTGGAACAGGGTTCTACATGTGGGCGGAATACTTCGGCTGCGCGTGCCGGACCTCACGAGCATTGCCAGGATGATTCTTGCAGGGGAACACAAGGCCGTCGTCGTCGACATGCTTTACGGCACGCAGCCTTATGCGGGAGACTTTCACACGGCCGGCTTCACGGTCCAGTCGCTCACGAGCGAGCTCAAGGAAGCCGGCTTCGCCCTCGAATCCGCGGAGATCATCGACAGCTGGATGATTTCGGCCGTGGCGCGCAAAGTCTCGCAGGTGCGAAGCAACGTCTTTGACCTTGCAAAGAACGACAGCTTGAGCAGCACCGAATTCGTGAAGTCGATCTACGTGGCGATTCTCGGCCGGGATGCAGACAATGAAGGGCTCCAGCATTTCGTCCAGAGCATGGACGACGGCGCACGAGATCGATTCCAGGTCGCCACCACGATTGCGAGTTCCGAAGAAGCACGGCGGCGTGGAGCACGCCTGGTGGAAGCGGTGGCCTAGGCGCTGCTGCCTTCCCTGTATCCCTTCGGATTCGCGCTCTGCCAGCGCCACGCATCGGCGCACATCTCGGCCAGCGTGCGCTTCGCTTCCCAGCCGAGCAGCTCCCTTGCAAGCGACGGATCGGCATAGCACTGCGCGACGTCGCCGGGCCTTCGCGGCGCAACGCGGTACGGCACGCTCTTGCCACTGGCCTGCTCGAA
>DATJJL010000238.1:0-12695 GCA_035492155.1 Ramlibacter sp.
GCGCCCAGCGCGCCACCGAGATGGTCCTGCCGCTCGGACCAGTCGAG
Organism: Ramlibacter sp.; assembly: GCA_035492155.1. GTDB lineage: Bacteria > Pseudomonadota > Gammaproteobacteria > Burkholderiales > Burkholderiaceae_C > Ramlibacter. Next base: position 48 of record DATJJL010000238.1, read on the forward strand.
GCAGCGGCAGGCGAACTGCCGCCGGCGCGCGCGTGCCTCGTCGATATCGATGCCCCAGCGCGCGATGGCCTTTTCGCCCTTGCCCGTGACGTGCAGTTGCCGCGCATCGGCGCCATCGCTTTGCAGCCAACCCTTGCGCAGCATCGCGGAAAGGATGCCCGTTCCGAGGCTGCCCGCGAGGTGGTCGTAGCAATAGCGTGCGGCGCGAATCGGCTCTTTCGGCAATTCCTTTTGCGCGGGCTTGCGGGGCGCGATGCGCATCAGCGTTTCGACAAGCTGCGCGACATCGTCGGACGCGAAGCGGAAGTACTTGTGCCTGCCTTGTGACGTGACGTCGACGAGGCCGTCATCCTGCAGGCGCTTGAGATGCGACGTGGCTGTCGCGGGTTCGATGCCGGCGCCCAGAGCGAGCTCCTTCGCCGTGAGCGCACGGCCTTCCATCAGCAAGCCCAGCATGCGGATGCGGCTGGCATCGCCGACGGCCGAGGCGATGCGGACGAGATCGGGTTCGACAGTGCGTTCATCCATCGTTTGATCATAGTCAAACTGTTGGTGATGGACAAACCCGGCGAGCGCCGCAACACTGCGACGCATGATCACCTGCTTCATCCGCTACGAAATCGACCCGTTCCAGCGCGAAGCTTTCCGCCGCTACGCACAGGAATGGCTGCGCGTCATTCCCCGTTGCGGCGGCCAGCTGCTGGGTTACTTTCTTCCGCACGAGGGAAGCAACTACGAGGCCTGGGGGCTCGTGTCTTTCGCGAGCCTTGCGGACTACGAGGCCTATCGCAAACGCCTGAAGACCGACGCCGAAGCCGTCGCGAATTTCCAGTTCGCCCAGCGCGAGAAATTCATCCTGCGCGAGGAAAGAAGATTCCTCGAAGTGGTCGAATGACGAAAAAGAAAGGCCGCCTTCGAGGGGCGGCCTTGGGAAATAGGTGTCTGCCGTGGCACCGAACCGCATCCTGAACCGGGGTTCAGGTGGGCTAGGTCAACCTGGCATTGGGATCATCTGACGCGAGACGTTCACGCCTGCCAGGGGATGTTCCATGCCCTTGCTCAATGAGCATTGGTTCAAGGAAATATAAAGTCCGGCAACACACTGCAGACAAGATCATTCTAGGACTTCGCCTGCGCCATGGGGGCCGCATGGAAAAATTTTCCGGCTTGACATCTCCCTGCGAAGCCGAACTGTGTCGGCGAAATTCAGAGCAGGCGGCCGTCGTCGCCCAAGGCGCGATCGAGGCGTTGCAACAGGTTCGCCAGGCGCGGATCGTGGGCGTCGCCGCCGGCGTGGTGGCCATTGCCGTTCGCATGCGCGAGCTGCGTGGCCTGGATCGCGGGCACCTTGTCGGAGACATCGAAAGCGAGATTGAGCGCCGCCAGCACGGCGATGCGATCGCGCGCCTTCACCTTGCCAGCATCGCGGATGCGGCACATTGCTGTGTCGACTTTTTCGACGGCTTCCAGCAGCCGCTGCTCGCCGCCTTCGGGGCACGCCAGCAGATAGCTCTGGCCCATGATCTGGACCTCGACCTGTTTGGATGTCATGCGGCTTTCTGGATTTCAGGCAGCCGCTCGAGCAGCGCGTCGACACGCGCGCGGGCCGCCGAAAGGCGCGACTTCAGCGAGTCGCGCTCGCCGGTGAGGACCTCGACCTGTTCGGCAAGCAATGCGTTCGTGCGCTGCAGCTCTTCGTAGCGCACCAGCAGGCGCTCCACTCGCTCGGCGATCTGCTCGATCTGGTCGGCACTCATACGAAGCATTGTAGGTATTTGTGACAGATTCGGTTCTAAAATCGGCGACGTTGGTGCCCGCGGTGTGGTTCGCATGCCGCAGTTCAACGGGAAGCAGGAAGCTGCGGTGTCTCACGCCAAAGCCAACCTGCGCTGCCCCCGCAACGGTAAGCGGTCGGATTCCTCGCTTCATGTGAACGAATCCCGCTTCGTCCTCGACAGCCACTGGGTTGCGCGCCGAAACAGCGCACCTGGGAAGGCGACGAAGCGCACCCGCCAGCCCGGATACCGGCCAACGAAGGTGGTGCGTCGCCCATGGCGTCGTGCCTTGTCGTCCCATATCGCCGGCGGGGAAGCCGGTGCGGGTTGCTACTTCGAGAGTTTCATGGTTCACAAGCACTTTCTCCGTCGCGCGGGCGTGCCGCTCGCGCTCACCACCCTTTGCGTTTCCTCGTTTGCGCAATCCACATTGGCTCCGGTCGTCGTCACCGCCAGCCGCACCGAGCAACGCGTGCAGGACGCGTTGCCTTCCACCACCGTGCTCACGCGCGCCGACATCGACGCAGCGCAAACTCCCGACATGCCCACGCTGCTGCAGCGCGTTGCCGGGCTGCAGATCACGCAGACGGGCGGTCCCGGCACACAGTCCGGTGTGTCGCTTCGCGGCGGGGAGACGCGCCACACGCTCGTGCTCGTCGACGGCGTGGCGATCAACGACCTGAACTTCGGGCTTGCGAGCATCGAGAACCTGTCGCTCGCCGATGTCGACCGCATCGAGATCGTTCGCGGCAACGTGTCCAGCCTTTACGGCAGCGCGGCGCTCGGCGGCGTGATCCAGATCTTCACGCGCACAGCGGGCAACAAGCCGAGCGCGAGCGTCACGGTGCAAGGAGGCTCGCGCGGCCTCGTGCAGTCGAATGCGTCGGGCTCGGTGAAGCTTGCATCTGGCACCGGCCTGCGCGCGGATGTCGAGACGCTGCGCGATCGCGGGTTCGATGCGACGAACCACGACGAACTGCCGGCCACCAACCCCGATCGCGATGGCTATCGGCGCACGGCCGCCGGCTTCGCGATCACGCAGGACATTGCAGGCGGTCACACCGTGGGCCTGCGTGCGCGCGAGGAGCATGGCCGCACCGAGTACGACAGCCAGTTCGGCCCCGCGACACAGGCGGACGTGTCGAAATCCGTGGAGCGCAGCGCTGTGCTCGACGGCCACTTCAAGCTGGGCGAGAAGGTTGTGTTGGCCGCGGCGCTGACGGACGCTGCCGACGAGATCGACGCGAGCGAGACGGCTTATCCGTATTTCGTGCACTCGCGAAGCAACGGCGGGCAGGTCGGCATTGAATGGCAAGTGGCGACCGGCCAGCGCATCACGGCAGGTGTGGAGCACACACGCCAACGCATCACGAGCGACACGGTGTACAACCAGTCGTCGCGCACGCAGGACAGTGCGCGCCTGGGCTACACGCTCGCAAGCGGCCCGCACGATCTGCAGTTGAACATCCGAAAGGATCGCTACACGACATTCGGCTCGGCCAACACCTGGCTCGCCGCGTACGGCTATCGGATCACCGATGCATGGCGCATCAGCGCGTCGGCATCGACGGGCTTCAATGCGCCGACGTTCAACGATCTCTACTACCCGTTCGGCGCCAACCCCGACCTTCGACCCGAGCGGCTTCGCGCACACGAAGTCGCGCTGCAGTACGCGGCTGCGGGGCAGGTTGTGCGCGCCACGCTGTTCGACAACCGTTATCGCGACCTTTTCGGCTTCGATCCGTTTTTCACACGCATCAACATCGGCCATGCGCGCAATCGCGGACTCGAGCTGACGTGGACGGGCAGGGTGGGCGACACCTCGGTCAATGCCGGGCTGACGAGCCAGGACCCGCGCGACGAAGACACCGGCGAGAGACTGCAGCGCCGCGCTGCCACGCTCGGCAAGTTCGGCGTGTCACGCGAGACGGGGCCGTGGCAATACGGCGCGGACCTGCGCTACACCGGCTCGAGCCCGGATGCGGGCCACACGCTGGGCAGCTACGCCGTGCTCGACTTGACGGCGTCGTATCGCGTATCGGCGCAAGTGCGCGTTTTCGGCCGAGTCGAAAATGCGGGTGATCGTCGCTACGAATCCGTTTACGGCTATCGCCAGGCGGGCCGAGGCATTTTCGTCGGCGTGAACTGGAAGCCGAGCATCTGACATGACCGCATCGCCCAGCCCGTACGCGCCGCGCCGCATCGTCTGCCTCACCGAGGAGACGACGGAATGGCTGTACATGCTGGGCGAGGAGGCGCGCATCGTGGGCATTTCCGGCTACACGGTGCGGCCTCGCCGTGCGCGTGACGAGAAGCCGAAGGTCAGCGCTTTTCTCTCCGCGAAGATCGACAAGATCCTCGCGCTGAAGCCCGATTGCGTCTTCGGCTTTTCCGACCTGCAGGCTGACATCGCGGCGGAGCTGGTGCGGCGCGGCGTGCAGGTCACTGTGTTCAACCAGCGAAGCGTCGACGAGATTTTTTCGATGCTCTATCAAGTCGCGGCGATGGTCGGTCGCGTGGAACGCGGGCTTGAGTTGCTTGCGCAGATGCGCTTGCGCCTGGGCGCGATCGTCAGCGAAGCAAGCGCGCTTGCGCGAAGGCCCCGCGTGTATTTCGAGGAATGGGACGAGCCTGCGATCAGCGGCATCCGCTGGGTGTCGGAACTTGTTTCGATCGCAGGCGGCGACGATTGCTTTCCGGAACTCGCGGCACAAGCGCTGGGCAAGGATCGCATCATTGCCGACACCGGCGAGATCGTGCGGCGCAATCCGGACATCATCGTCGGCTCGTGGTGCGGCAAGAAGTTCCGGCCCGAAAAAGTCGCGGCGCGCGCGGGCTGGCAGGACGTGGCCGCAGTGAAGAACGCGCAACTCTTCGAGATCAAGTCGGCCGACATCCTGCAGCCCGGCCCTGCGGCGCTGACGGATGGTGTCGACCAATTGCATCGCATCGTGATGGATTGGGCCAAGACTCATGCGTGAGCTTCGGGCGTTCGTCACCATCATGCTGTGCGCGTTCGCGCTGCATGCGAAGGCTGCACCGCAACGCATCATCACCATGCTTCCGTCACTCACCGAGACGGTGTGCGTGCTCGGTCATTGCAACCAGCTCGTCGCCGTCGACGATTTTTCCGATTGGCCCGAGCAGATCGAGCGCCTGCCGCGTGTTGGCGGGCTCGACGACGCGCATATCGAAAAGATCGTCTCGCTCAAGCCCGACGTCGTGCTGCTCGCGGGCTCGTCGCGCTTGGCCGGGCGTTTGCAGGCCCTGGGCCTGAAAGTCGTGTCGTTCGAGCCGAAGACGGCGGCGGACGTGCACACCACGCTCGACAAGATCGGCGATCTGCTTGGCGAGCGCGACAAGGCGGAACGCGCGTGGAAGCAGATGAACGAAGAGATCGACGCCGCGGCGCGGTCCGTGCCCGCTTCGCGACGCGGCGTGCGCGTGTATTTCGAAGTGGCTACCGGCCCTTATGGCGCGAGCGAGATCTCGCACATGGGCGAACTTCTTACGCGCCTGCATGCGGTGGACGTCGTACCGGGCCGATTGGGCAGTGTGCCCAAGCTGAACCCCGAGTTCGTCGTGCGAGCCGATCCCGAAATCATCGTCGTCTCGGCGAGCGACGTTTCCGACATGCGCCTGCGGCCGGGATGGGACCGCATCCGCGCCGTTCGCGACAATCATTTTTGCGCGCTGGACACGCGCGACATGAATCTCGTCACGCGGCCGGGCCCGCGCATGGGCGAAGCCGCGCGCATCCTTGCACGGTGCCTCGCCAAATGAAGCCCGCGAACGCAGCGACGCTTTTCTTCGCGTTGCTCGCGATCAGCGTGGCACTTCTTCTTGTCGGGTCGGCGGTTGGAAGCGAAGGCTGGGAGCCGCTGTGGTCGCATTTGTGGACGCACGCGGATGACGCGCAAGCCGCCGCTATCCTCTGGGGCATCCGCGTGCCGCGCAGCGTGGGCGCGTGGCTCGCGGGTGCGTTGCTCGGCATCTCCGGCGCGATCGCGCAAGGGGTCTTTCGCAATCCGCTCGCCGATCCGTACCTGCTCGGCAGTGCGAGCGGCGCGGCGTTCGGCGTCGCGATCTGCCTGGTCGTCCTCGGCCTGGCGCCCATGGACGCGCTCGGCTGGACATCGCGCGGCGTGCTCACCATCTCAGGCTTCGCAGGCGCGATGGCGGCGGTGCTCGTGACCCTCGTTCTCGCGCAAGGCGTGCAGCACACGCTGCGCCTGCTGCTCTCGGGCGTGATCGTCGGCATGGTGTTCGGCGCGCTCGCGGCGCTCGTGATGTTCTGGCAGCCGGACATCATGCGGACGATGCAGGCCTTCCTTTTGGGCACCACCGGCTTTCTCGGTTGGGACGCGGTCGCGCTGCTCGCGATTGCGCTTGTCGTGACGACGGTGGTGGGAATTGGATCGAGCCGCGCGCTCGATGCACTCGCGCTCGGTGAATCCACCGCTGCGAGCCTGGGCGTCGCACTCACGCCGGTGCGCATCGTCCTGGTCGTGGCCATCGCGCTCGCCACGGGCGCGGCCGTGGCGCAGGTCGGCTTGATCGCCTTCATCGGCCTGGTCGCGCCGCACCTGATGCGCACGCTCGCAAAGCCCACGCATCGCTGGCTGCTGCCGCTTTCCGCGCTCGCGGGCGGCGTGCTGCTGCTGGCGGCCGACGTGCTCGCGCGATGGCTTCTTGCGCCGCGCGAGATGCCCGTCGGCGTGCTCACGGCCGTGATCGGCGGCGGCTACCTCATTCGCCTCATGCATCGGAGGCCGATGTGACGCCCGCGCTGCTCTGCACGAATTTGCGCGCGCAACTCGGCGGGGTGGACGTGTTGCGCGGCATCGATCTCGCATTGCCCGCCGGGAGGTGGACGGCCGTGGTCGGCCCGAACGGCGCGGGCAAGACGACTTTGCTCAAGGCGCTCTCGCAGCTCACGCCGCACTCCGGGCGCGTCGAGGTGCTCGGCCGCGAAACGCGCGAACTCGGCGCACGGCAGCGTGCCCGCTCGATCGCATGGCTTGGGCAGAACGAAGGCGGCGCAGCGGATTTGCTCGCGCGGGACGTCGTCATGCTCGGTCGCATCCCGCACCAGGACTGGCTCGGCCCCGCGACGCCGAGCGACCGCGAAGCCGTGCAGGCCGCCATGCAGCGCACGCAGTGCTGGCAATGGCGTGACCGGCCGCTCGGGCAGCTTTCGGGCGGAGAGCGACAGCGCGTGCTGCTCGCGCGTGCGTTGGCCGTCGGCGCGCCCGTGCTGTTGATGGATGAGCCGCTCGCCAATCTCGATCCTCCCCACCAGGCCGACTGGCTTGCCATCGTGCGGGCGCACGTCGAAGCCGGAGGCACGGCCGTGTCGGTGCTGCACGAGGTCACCATGGCATTGCATGCGGATGAGATGGTGCTGATGGACGCCGGGCGCGTGGTGCACCAAGGCGCCTGCGCGAATGCTGCAACGCACCGCGCGCTCGAAGATGTGTTCAACCAGCGCATTGCGGTGCGCGAGGTCGACGGCCAGCGGGTTGCACTGCCTGTCCACCCCGGGTCCGCACCGAGGTGACAAGCCAGGCGCAGGGCCCTATGCTTGCCTCGTCCTAAACGCTTGGGAGAGCGCCATGTACAAACGGATCCTGCTGGCTTATGACGGCTCCGACGCCGGCCAGAGGGCGCTTCTGGACACGAAGGAGATCGCGCAGTGGAGCAATTCCGAGCTCTACCTGATCGCGGTGATGCCTTCGGCGATGAGTTTCGTCGGCCTCGAAGGCGGCGTGTACGACATCGAGCTGGAAGAGCGCGAGAAGAAAAAGCATCAGGCGGTGCTGGAAGACGGCGTGAACCGCCTTGCCGAAATCGGCACCAGCGCGAAGGGCGAGGTGGTCGTCGGCGAGGCCATCGACGAAATCACCAAGTACGCGCGCAAGGTCGACGCGAACCTGGTCATCGTCGGGCACAAACACCTCGATAGCTGGGCTGCGCGCTGGTGGCGCGGCTCGATCTCCGGTGCGCTGATCGAGCATGCGCCGTGCAGCGTCCTGGTGGTCATCACAAGATAGGCGCCCCCGGGCAAGCCGCATCCGCTCCTGCGCTGGAGCAGTACCGCAGGCGTGCGAGCCGGTATGACACCGAGCTTCTCGCTTTCGAGCCGATTCGCGACGAGGCCATCGAGCAGTTGCAGATCGGCCCCGGCGATTGCGTGCTGGACATCGGCTGCGGCACGGGCCTGAGCTTCGACAAGCTGCACTTCCGCGTGGGCCGCTCGGGGCGCATCGTCGGCATCGAGCAATGCCCCGAGATGATGGCGCAGGCCGAAGAGCGCGTGCGGGCCAACCGCTTGAGCAATGTCGAGCTGGTGCTCGCGCCCGCGGCCGCGGCGCGCACGCATGCGATGGCCGATGCGGCGCTCTTCCACTTCACGCACGACATCCTGCGCGACGAGGCGTCGCTCTCGAACGTGCTTTCCCATCTCAAGCCGGGTGCTCGCGTTGTGGCCGCCGGCCTGCAATGGGCGCCCCCGTGGGCCTGGACCACCAATGGTTTCGTGATGCTCGCTGCGCTGTATTCGACGAGCTCGCTCGAAGGCCTCGGCCATCCCTGGAGCCGGCTCGCATCGCGGCTTGCGAACTTCCGCGTTCAGCACACCTTGCTGGGTGGGATCTACATCGCTTCGGGCACCTTCGATCCGGCCAAACACTGAACCCGGTTGTCACGTGCGCGTGCTAGAAACGCGCTCATGAAGAAACTCATTCCCCTGCTGCTGGCGGCATTGCTCGCCGGCTGCGCGACGCCCGGCCGCGACAACTTCGAAGCGCGCACCGGTGCGATCAAGAACGTCGTGGTCATCTACGCGGAGAACCACAGCTTCGACAACATGTACGGCATGTTTCCCGGCGCGAACGGCGTGATGAACTTGAAGCCCGAGCAATACCCGCAGGTGGGTCATGACGGCAAGCCGCTGCCCGAGCTGGTCGTGTGGGGGCACGACGGAAAGCCCGCGCCGGGTTTCCCGCGACTGCCGAACAAACCCTTCCGCATCGATGCGCCGCCGGTGAGCCGCCCGCCGACGACGATCGTGCCGAGCCCGATCCACGCCTTTTGGCACAACCAGGAGCAGATCGACGGAGGGAAAAACGACAAGTTCGCCGCGATGTCCACCGTCGGCGGCTGGGTGATGGGCTATTACGACGGCAGCCAGTTCAGGATCTGGCAATGGGCCAAGGACTACACGCTGGCCGACAACTTCTTCATGGGCGCTTTCGGCGGCTCGTTTCTCAATCACCAGTACCTCGTTTGCGCGTGCGCGCCGAAGTTCGACAACGCGCCGGAATCCATGCGCGTGAGGCTCGATACCAACGGCAAGCTGGAGAAGAAGCCCGATTCGCCGCCCGCCACCGAAGGCGCCGTGCGCCTGTATAGCAGCGGAGGTGGGCAAGTGACGCCCGATGGATACGCTGTGAATACTTCGCAGCCGGCTTATCAGCCGAGCGGTATCCCGCCTGCCGAGAACGGCCCGAAGGAGCTGGCCGACCCCGCCGGCACGAAAGCTTCGGGCTTGCCCGTTCCGCCGCAGACGGCCACGACGATCGGCGATCTGCTCTCCGCCAAGGGCGTGTCGTGGGCCTGGTATGCGGGCGCGTTCAACCAGGCCGTCGCGGACGGCGAGCAGCCGCCCAGCGTCAAACGCAAGATCGTCTACACGCGTGCGGACAACTCGCCCAATTTCCAGCCGCACCATCAGCCGTTTAACTACTACGCAAACTATGCACCGGGAACGCAAGCGCGCGCCAAGCACTTGCTGGATGGCGAAGACTTCGTGAAGGCCATCGACTCGGGAACACTGCCTGCGGTGAGCTTCTACAAGCCCGCGGGCCGCGACACGCAGCATCCGTCGTACACCGACATCGTCACCGGTGACATGCATATCGAGGGCCTGCTGCAAAAGCTTCGCGCCGGCCCGCAGTGGAAGGACATGCTCGTCATCGTCACCTACGATGAAAACGGCGGCTATTGGGATCACGTGCCGCCGCCTACAGGACCGGGTTGGGGCGACCGCTTCGGGCCCGGCTCGCGCATCCCGACGCTCCTGATCGGGCCGCACGTGAAGAAGGGGTTTGTCGATCACACGACTTACGACACGACCTCGATATTGCAGTTCATCTCGAAGCGCTTCGGCCTCGCCCAACTACCCGGCGTTCGTCCGAAGATGGGTGATTTTTCGGCGGCGCTGGAATAACCCTGTCACCCCGGCGCAGGCCGGGGTCGATGGCGATGGATGGGCCGCGCTCTATCGACCGCCAACGACCCCGGCCTGCGCCGGGGTGACAAGGCACGCAGCATGGCCACGCCGTAAATCCACCGTAAACCACCAGTAAAGTTCCCGCCGATATGCAGGCCTTCACCTACGAGGGCATGCGTGCAAGGCCGATGGCTGAGGCATCATCGGCGGATCAAAGTTCGTCACAAGAACAAGGGTCCCCATGACGCCGCCAGAGCCTGAAACTTCCGAGCCGCCGCAACGAACCTTGAGCCGTCGAGCGCAGATCCTCGGCGGCGTCATCGCCATCGTCGTGGTCGCGGCGCTCGGCGCTCTTGCGTGGTACCTCACTCACGATTCCAGCCGCGCCTCCGGCAGCAGCGTGGCGGGCGGGCCGGGTGGCGCAGGTGGCGGCTTTCGCGCAGGCGGCGGCGGTGCTCGCGGGCCTGCGGTCACCGTGGGCGTGGCCACTGCAGAGAAAGCGGATGTGCCCGTCGTGCTCGAAGCGCTCGGCACCGTGACGCCGCTTGCTACCGTGAAGGTGCGGTCGCAGGTCAACGGCACGCTGCAGCAGGTGCTCTACAAGGAAGGGCAGATGGTGAAGAAGGGCGACGTGCTCGCCGTCATCGATCCGCGCCAGTTCGAGATGGCAGTGCAGCAGGCCACCGGCCAACGCATGAAGGGCGAGGCGCAGTTGCAGGCGGCGCGCGTGCAGCTGCAGCGGTACGAGACACTGCTCAAGCAGGATTCGATTGCGCGGCAGGATGTCGATACGCAAGCGGCGACGGTGAAGCAGCTCGAGGCATCGATCGTCGTCGATCGTGCGAACGAAGGCACGGCGCGCCTGAACCTGGGCTACACGCGAATCGTCGCACCGATCACGGGGCGCGTGGGGCTGCGCACAGTGGACGTCGGCAATTACGTGAGCACGTCGGATGCGAATGGTGTTGCCATCATCACGCAGCTCAACCCGATCGACGTGCAGTTCGCGATTCCGCAGGACCAGGCGCCGTCCCTGCAGCAGAACGCAAACGCTTCGATGCCAGCGCAGGCGCTGGACCGCACTCGTTCATCGGTGATCGATGCGGGCCGTTTCGCGTCGCTGGACAACCAGATCGACCCGCAGACGGGCACCGTGAAGGCGAAAGCGCGTTTCGACAACGCGAAGCTCGCGCTGTTTCCGAGCCAGTTCGTCAACGTGCGGCTCGAAGTGCAGACGATCAGGGGAGCGACGGTCGTGCCCGTTGCCGCACTTCGACACGGCAACAACGGCGATTACGTGTTCGTGCTCAACAACGACCACACGGTGACGATGCGGCCGGTGAAGCCTGGGCAAGCCACGGTCGACAAGGTGCAGATCGCCAGCGGCTTGCAGCCCGGCGAGCGCGTGATCACCGAAGGCGCGGACCGCTTGCGCGACGGCTCGCGCGTGATCCTTCCGGGTGAGCAACCGAGCGCAGGGCGCCGCGATGGTGCGTCATCGCCGGCGTCGCCTGCTTCCGCCGCCGCAATGGGCGCGCAGCGTGGTGCATCGGGCCGCGGGCAGCATCAACGCAGGCAGCAAAGCGCGCAAGGCCAATGAGCCCATCGCGCCCGTTCATCCTGCGACCGGTGGCGACGTCGCTGCTGATGGTCGCCATCGTGCTGGCGGGCCTCGTCGGCTTCAAGTTCCTGCCGCTCTCCGCATTGCCGCAGGTGGACTACCCGACGATCCAGGTGCAAACGCTGTACCCCGGCGCGAGCCCCGAGGTGATGGCGCAGACGGTCACCGCGCCGCTGGAGCGGCAGTTCGGCCAGATGCCGGGCCTGTCGCGCATGAGTTCGACGAGCGCTGCGGGTGTGTCGATGGTGACGCTGCAATTCAGCCTCGGCCTCGCGCTCGATGTCGCGGAGCAGCAGGTGCAAGCGTCGATCAACGCAGGCGCCACCTTGCTGCCGGCCGATTTGCCCGCGCCGCCGACCTACGCGAAGGTCAACCCGGCCGACGCGCCGGTGCTCACGCTCGCGATCACGTCCGACGCGCTGCCGCTGACTGAAGTGCAGAACATTGCGAACACGCGGCTGGCTCTGAAGATCAGCCAGGTGAACGGCGTTGGCCTCGTCACGCTCTCGGGCGGGCAGCGGCCCGCGGTGCGCATCCAGGTGGACCAGCGGCAGCTCGCGTCCAACGGGCTTGCGCTCTCCGACATCCGCACGGCAATCACTGCTGCGAACGCGAACGCCGCGAAGGGCAGCATCGACGGCCCGACGCGCTCGTACACGATCAACGCCAACGACCAGCTCATGGCCGCGGCCGACTACCAGGACCTCGTCATCGCCTATCGCAACGGCGCTCCAGTGCGACTGAAGGACGTCGCGCGCGCGGTGCAAAGCGCGGAGAACGTGCAGCTCGGCGCGTGGGCGGTGATCGCGGGTGACCTGAAGCCCGCGGTGATCCTCAACGTGCAGCGGCAACCAGGCGCGAACGTCATCCAGACGGTCGATGCGATCAAGTTGCGCCTGCCCGAGCTCACGGCCGGCATGCCGCCGAACATTCGAGTCGATGTGTTGAGCGATCGCACGACCGGCATTCGCGCATCGGTCGAACACGTGCAGATCGAACTCGTGCTCGCCGTCGTGCTC
>DATJJL010000239.1:0-5635 GCA_035492155.1 Ramlibacter sp.
CAATCCATTTGCGCAAGGCGGACATCGCTTTACCGGCCCTCAGCCCACGCCTAGTGGCAGGCGCAGGATGCGCCGCAGCCGCCCGCAGCCGACGGCGGCTCGGACTTCGGGGTGTCCGCGGGTTTGGATTCGGACTTGCTGTCGGACTTGCTGTCGGACTTGGTGTCGGATTTGCTCTCCGATTTGGCGGTATCGGTCTCGGACGATGTCTTGGCGCCGCCGCGGAAATCCGTGGCGTACCAGCCGGAGCCTTTCAGCTGGAAACCGGCGGCCGTGATCTGCTTGTTGAACGCCTGCGCGCCGCACTGGGGGCAGTCCGTGAGCGGGGCGTCCGAGATCTTCTGCAGGACATCCTTGGCAAAGCCACAGGATGCGCATTTGTAGGCGTAGATCGGCATGGCTGTGTCTAGGGGTGGCAAAGCCTTCAATTATAGGTTGGCCTGCGCTTTTCAACCTCGCAGGTGGATCAGCATCTGCACCACGACCAGCCCCATCGCAAACCCGACGCCGGCGTAGATGAGCGTCTGCAGGAGGCGGTTCGTGCGCTTGAGCTCGGAGAGCATGTCGCGGTAGTCGGACCGGAATTCGTGCGTGCGGTCGCGCAGGTAACGGTGCAGCAGGTGCGGCAGCTCCGGGATGAGCTTCGCGTAGCGCGGCGCCTGCACGCGCAGTTCGTCGATGAGCTTTTGCGGGCCGAGCTGCTCCATCATCCAGCGCTCGAGGAAAGGCTTGGCCGTGGACCAGAGGTCGAGATCGGGGTCAAGCTGCCGCCCGAGCCCCTCGATGTTGAGCAACGTCTTTTGCAGCAGCACGAGCTGCGGCTGGATCTCGACATGGAAGCGCCGCGACATCTGGAAGAGGCGCATCAGCACCATGCCCAGCGAAATTTCCTTGAGCGGACGGTCGAAGTACGGCTCGCACACAGTGCGCACGGCGGCTTCGAGTTCCTCGACCCGGGTGCCCTGCGGCACCCAACCCGATTCGATGTGCAGTTCGGCGACGCGCTTGTAGTCGCGGCGAAAGAAGGCCGTGAAGTTCTGCGCGAGGTATTCCTTGTCGAACTCCGTGAGCGTTCCCATGATGCCGAAGTCCAGCGAGATGTAGCGTCCGAACGTGCCCGGCTCCAGGCTGATCTGGATGTTGCCCGGGTGCATGTCGGCATGGAAAAAGCCGTCGCGGAACACCTGCGTGAAAAAGATCGTCACGCCATCGCGCGCGAGCTGCTTCAGGTTCACGCCGGCCTGCACGAGCCTTTCCGTCTGGCCGATGGGAACGCCGTGCATGCGCTCCATCACGATCACTTCGGGATGGCAGAAGTCCCAGTACATCTCGGGAATGAGCACGAGCGCGAGGCCCGCCATGTTCCGGCGCAACTGCGCAGCATTGGCGGCCTCCCGCACGAGGTCCAGCTCGTCGTGCAGGTAGCGATCGAATTCGGCGACGACTTCGCGAGGCTTGAGCCGCCTGCCGTCCTCCGAGAGCGACTCGACCCAGCCGGCCATCATGCGCATGAGGCTGAGATCTTTTTCGATGATGGGCAGCATGCCCGGGCGCAGTACCTTCACGGCCACTTCCTGCAACCTGCCCTGCTTGTCGCGAATGGTCGCGAAATGCACCTGCGCGATCGAGGCGCTCGCCACGCACTCGCGGTCGAAGCTGACGAAGATCGAATCCAGCGGACGGCGGAACGCGCGCTCGATGGTGGCAACAGCAACATTGGTCGGGAAAGGCGGCACGCGGTCCTGCAGCATCGCGAGTTCTTCGGCGATGTCGGGCGGCAGAAGGTCGCGGCGGGTGGAGAGCACCTGCCCGAATTTCACGAAGATCGGACCGAGCCGCTCGAAGGCTTGCCGCAGGCGTTGGCCGCGCGGCGCGCGCAGGTCGCGGCCGAAAGCCAGGATTCGGGCCGCGCGGCTGAGCAAGGGCCGCTGGAAGCTCGTGAGCACGAGCTCGTCCAGGCCGTAACGCAGCACGACCCAGAAAATGAAGACAGCGCGGAAGTAACGCGTCATTCGCGGTCCGACCCCGGCGTGCCCTTGGCAGCGAACTCCCGGATCGCGGACAGCATGCGCCGCGCGGCATCGGCCATCGCGTGTGCCGGTGCGTCACCCACGAGCCGGGCGAGGTCCTCCTCCGCGTCCCAGCGCACGTTGTCGACGAGCCAGCTGATCTCGGAGGCAAACTGCACGTCGCCTGCGATATGCACCGGAGGCTTTTCGCCGCGCAGGGCGACGCGTGCGAGGCCGAAGGGCGACTCTTCAGTCAACGTGAGAGCGAGATCGGCGGTTGCATCGGAAGGCTGCACGAGCTCGAAAAGACCGGCGCGCGTCGCGGCAACACGCAGCGAAAAGCCTCGCCAATGTGCCTCGACAAGCTTGCCGGCCTGCCGCGCAACCCGAGCCTGCGCTTCGGTTTCCTGCATCAGCACGTGGTTGAAGAGCAGGACCAGGCGGCGCTGCGCTTCTTCGACGAACCAGTCGGGCGGCTGCGGAAACGGAAAGGGGCTGGCCATGGCCCCGGATTCTCGCCGAAGTTATTGCAGCGCCTGCACGCCGGCGACCAGCCAGCCCGTCGAACCACTCTTCGGCTTCGTCATGTTCCAGACTTCGCGGAAAGGGCTGGGACCTGCCGACGGCTCTTCGCGGATCATCCCGGAGAACTCGACGCTGGCCATGTAATCGCCGCCGAGGTCCTCGATGCCGAGGAGCTGCGCCTCGAGCATCACCACTTCGGTGTGGTTGGGCTGACCGCCGAGCTGCTTTTCGCGTTCGGCGAGCTGCGACTTGATCTCGCCCAGCATCTCGTCCGTCATCATCGAGCGCAGCACGATCAGGTCAGCGCGGTCCCAGGCGTCCTGCAATGTCGTGAAGTTGCCCCTGGCTGTGGCGACGAAGCCCTGCACATCGAACCCTTCGGGAATCTTCCACGTGGGCTTCGATGTATCCGTCTCAGGTGGCGGCGCGTATTTCGCGGCGTCGAAGGCCATGCTCGCGCGCTCCCACGGCCGCGCCGATGCGTCATTGCCGACCTTGTCCGGGCTGTACTGGCGCAGCGGCAAGGCACTGTCGGCGGCCGACGGACCGCCGAATGCATACGCGTTGGCAGCTTGTCGGCGCGATCGAACCACCCATCCGACGAGCGTCATCGCCACAACCACGAACAGCAGCACGACCAGAAACTGGCCGAACGCTTCGCCGAACCCGAGCGTGTGCGCCAGCCATGCGAGCCCCAGCCCCGCGGCAACGCCGCCGAGCATTCCACCCCATGAGCGCTGTGGAGTCGGCGCTGCGGAAGGTGCTGCGGGCGCGGGCGCCGGCGCGGCTCGCTGCGTCACATTGGACGACTGCTTGCCGATCGACGTGCCGCCGCCCAGACGCTTGGCGGCGGAGGCATCCAATGGGGCGACCGCAAGCAGAACGACAAGAAGGAACACCCAGATTTTCATCGGAGTTCCTGTCCATTCGGGGCAGCCGCGGAACCGGCTTTGCCGGGCCGCTGGTTGCGCCCCCTCGAGGGGGAGGCGCCGCAGGCGCTTCGGGGGTGGGTCATATTTTGATTGCAGCATGCAAGGCCACCACACCACCCGTGAGGTTGTGATAGTCCACATGGCCGAAACCGCTTTTATGCATCATGGCTTTCAGCTCCTCCTGGCCGGGATGCATCCGAATCGATTCGGCAAGATACCTGTAGCTCGCCTCGTCGCCGGCCACCAGGCGGCCCAGCTTCGGCAGCACGTTGAACGAATACCAGTCGTAGGCCTTCGCAAGCGGCTTCGCGACCTTCGAAAATTCAAGAACGAGCAGCTTGCCGCGGTGCTTGAGCACGCGATTCATCTCGGCCAGCGCAGCATCCTTGTGTGTCATGTTGCGCAGGCCAAAAGCGACGCTCACGACGTCGAACGAATCATCGGCAAACGGCAGCTTCTCGGCATCGCACACGAGCGTCGGCAGGACGATGCCTGCGTCGATGAGCCTGTCACGGCCTGTGCGCAGCATCGCTTCGTTGATGTCGGTGTGCACGACGACGCCGGTCGGTCCCGCCTTCTTCGCGAAAGCCAGGGCGAGGTCACCCGTGCCGCCTGCGATGTCCAGCACGCGCGCACCGGGCGCGAGGTTGGCCACCATCACCGTGTAAGCCTTCCACGCGCGATGCAGTCCCATGGACATCAGGTCGTTCATGATGTCGTATCGCGGTGCGACCGAATCGAACACGCCGCGCACGCGACGCGCCTTGTCCTGCTCGTCCACCGATTCGAACCCGAAGTGCGTTTTCGTCATTCAGCCTCCGCCGAGCCGCCTCAAGGAGGCTGAGGCCCCCTCGGGGGGCAGCGAATACACGAAGTGAGAAGCGTGAGGGCTCATTGACTCAGTGCCCGCAGGCGTGACCGGCATTCGCGGCCATGGGCGCGTCGCGATCGACGCCGGCTTCCGACAGGCGGCGCTCGTAATCGAGCCACAGCTTGTCCTGCTCCGAGCCCAGGAAGTAAAGGTAGTCCCACGAAAAAATGCCGGTGTCGTGCCCGTCGGAAAACGTCGGCTGCACGGCGTAATTGCCAACCGACTGCAAGTCGGCGATGCCCACGTCGCGCTTGCCGGTCTGCAGCACCTCCTGCCCCGGTCCGTGACCCTTCACCTCAGCCGATGGCGAATAGATGCGCATCAGCTCGAAGGGGATGCGGAATTCGCGCCCGTCCGAAAACGCGATCTCGAGCACGTGCGACTTGCCGTGCAAGGTCATCGCGACGGGTGTGGGTGTGTCTTGGGTCAGGCCGGCCATGAGCCGATTCTAGGCCCGGCCCTTACTGCGCAGCTTGATCAGAAGCGAAGTTGCAGGTTCACGTAGAACCTGTCGTCGCCCTTTTTCGGCGCCGTGGAATTGAACGCCGGATCGATACGGCTGCCGACCATGATGCGGCCATAGTCGAACGACACCGCGACCGGGTCCTTCGCATAGCGCAAGCCGAGGCCGGCACTTGCGAGACGATCGCTCGACAGCTTGTTCGCGCCGTTGGCCTTGTGGTTCGAGAGCCACCCGCCATCGACGAAGCCCAGCAGGCGCAGGCCTTGCGTGAGCTCGGGCGTCTGCACTTCCAGCGTGGCGGCCAGGCCGCTGTCGCCGGTGATCGGGCGGTCGATGTCGGTGCCGCGCACGCTACCCAGCCCGCCTAAGCCGAACTGCTCGCCGGAGATCAGCACATCGGGGCTGACCTGCCAGCTGCCTCGCGCGAGCAGCAACCAGTTGCCGGAGAAGGGCGCCGTGTAGCTGACGTTGCCGCGAAGCGCCTTCCAGTGCACGGTGTCGATACGCGGATCTTCGGCTTGGTAGGACGCGATATCGTCGTTGCTGCCCAGGCCGATGTTGTAGGCGAGATCGGCTTCGTAAGCGAAGACGTATTTGTCCGATTCCGTTCGCGCCACGTAGCCCAAAGTGAGCGGCACGCTGCGGCGATCGAGCTGGCCCGGAACGGGAAGGCGATCGATCTCCGTCGCCTTGAACAACTTGTCGTCGAGTGCGAACGAGATGTAGCTGCGGCGCCCGCCTTGCGGCGCGAGGTAATGCAGATAGCTCAGGCCGAGCGTGTGGCCCGCGCCGGTGCTGCTGAATGCGCCGAAGTCTCCGATGACGTCCGACCGCG